>NZ_JBHXMY010000272.1:0-7769 GCF_042720195.1 Nocardia sp. NPDC058497
CGACTTCTTTGGGATTTGGTTTCTTGTGCTGTTGGTTATCGATGACCGATTGACTCCGGAGGATCAGATCACCCTCGACGACGGTGTGCGGATGGCCCTGCTCGTGATACTCGAGCAGCTGACACCGGCGGAGCGCACCACGTTTGTGCTCCACGACGTCTTCGGGCTCGATTTCGCCGACATCGCTCACTCGGTCGGGCGGACACCGGAATCATGCCGTCAATTGGCCAGCCGAGCCCGCCGCCGGATCGCGGGCAGCCGGGCTGGACGGTTTTCCGTGAGTAGGCCCGAACTGCGGAAGATATGCGACGAGTTTGCCCGGGCGTGTGCGGACGGCAACCTGAACGCCCTGATGGAAGTACTCGACCCACACGTCTCCGGGGATTTCGACTCCGGTGGGCTTGTCCGGCGGGCGCCGCTGGAGACACTGAACGGGTCGGTCGCAGTCGCTGAACAGCTCATCGCATCATTCGAGCGGCTACCGGCGACCTTCCGCGTGGAAAGCGTGAACGGAGAACCCGGCGTGGTCGTCCGGTTGGGCGAGCGTATCGGCGCGGTGCTGACCTTTGTTCTCGTCGACGGATTGATCCGCGAGATCTTCGCGGTGGGAAACCCGGATAAGCTGCGGCACCTGCAGCCGCACCCGCCACCGATTTCCCGATGATCTGGTCCTGGACTGGTGACGTAGCGGTATTGCGTTCGTGCAGTATTCACGGGTCCGGTGGGCATTGCTGTCCACGGTTTCGCGCTAGAACCGGATGGACCGGGGTCATTGCCGGTCAGATGGAGGTAGCGGCGGCGTGCGCTGCGTCCATGTCGGTGTCCAGACCCCGGTGTCGGGTACGGCCGCTCGTCTGGAGTCGAGGTAGCCGCGGAGCGTGATAAGCGCGGGATGCGGATTGTCTTCGCGCCAGATCAGTGACATCGGGTAGACCGGTGTCGGGTTACGCAGCGGTATGCGCCGCAGGTCGTAGCTGTCCGGCCACAGATATTGTGAGCCTTCGCCGATCAGGGTCGCCAGGTCCGATGAATCGGCGATCTCGTCCAGCAGGGCCTCTTTTGCGAAGACAGGGCCGAGTGCGTCGATGGTGAACCCGAAGGTGGTGGTCAGTTCGGCGTAGTAGTCGGCCACCTCGCCGCGTGAAGGCAGGCCGGGCATCCAGATTCGGTGTCCGGCCAGTTGCGAGGGCGTGACGGTGTGGGCGTTGGCGAGCGGGTGGTGGGGGCCGACGAGCAGCTGGTGCGGTTCGTCGATCACTCGGGCAGTGCTGATCGCCGTGGGCAGATGCTGGTGTCGGGGGACGGCGTGGAAGGTGGCGTCGATTGTTCCAGCTTCGACAGCGGCGATCGCCGCGGTGACGTCGGCGTCGAGGGTGACGAGGTCCAGTTCGGTGTCGGGATGCATGCGGTGGAAGTCCTGGAGAAGCCCCGCCGGTGCGATCCGCCGGGCGACGACATCGACACGCAGCGCGCGCCGACCAGGGCGTACAGAGGCGTCGGCGCGTTCCGCGACCCGAAGCAGTTCACGGGCGTGCGGCAGGAACGCCTGGCCGTCGATGGTGAGCTGGGCGCCACGGGCAGTGCGGGTGAACAAGCGCACATCCAGGTCTTTCTCCAGAGTCGCGATGCGCTTGGAGACCGCCTGCTGGGTGATCGACAGCGCGGCGGCGGCTTCCTGGAACTGGCCTGCGTCCGCGGCGGCGACAAAGGTACGCACAGCGTTGAGATCCACACCGGTAACCCTACTGGCACAACATCCGGTTGTGGCTCGCCGCCAGCCCCGTTGTTTGATTCCGTCTCCTCGGCCTTGCTTTGATCACTGCGATCAACAGCGAGTTGTTCGAAGCGGAAGGTATGGAGCTTGGTGCGCAGAAGATCGCTGGGTCGTCAGTTCGGATGGCTGTGGGCATCGTATGCGGTCAGTGCATACGGCTCCGGGTTGGGGTTCGGCGCATTACCGCTGATCGCCGTGCTGGTGTTGGACGCCAGCCCCGTTCAGGTGTCCACGTTGTCAGCGGTGGGACCGGCGGTGGGCGCGCTGGTCGCGTTGCCGCTCGGGCCCTGGGTGGAGTTTCGCCGCAAGCGACCAGTGATGATCACGATGGACCTGGCGCGGTTCGCGGTGATGATGACGATCCCGGTCGCGTACGCCTTCGGCCGGCTCAGTTTCGTTCAGTTGCTGGTCGTCTCGGTCGTGGTCGCCGCCGCCAAGATCGCCTTCGGCGCGGCGAGCGGCGCGTACCTGAAAGCCCTTGTCCGGCAGGACGACCTACTCGTGGCCAACGCGCGATTCGAGTCGACGAACTGGAGTTCCATCGCCGTCGGGCCACCATTGGGCGGCGCGGCGATCGGTCTGTTCGGTCCGGTCATCACCGTGGTGGTCGATGCGGTCAGCTACCTGCTCTCCGCGCTGGGGCTCACGGTGATTCGCGGCCGAGAAGACCACCCGGACCGTACCGCCAAACGCCAGGTCCGGGCAGGTGAGTTGCTCGACGGCTGGCGACATATCCTGTCCCACAGCGGGTTACGGTCGCTCTACCTCAATCACCTGCTCGTCAGCGGACTGATCATGGCCACCGAGCCACTGCTGGCCGTGCTGCTGCTGCGCCAGCTCGGATTCTCACCCTGGCAGTATGGCCTCGCCTTCGCCGTCCCCTGCCTCGGCGGGCTCATCGGCTCACGCCTTGCCGGCCGTGTCGTAGCGCGCTACGGCCGATACCAGATCCTTCGTACCGTTGGCACGCTGCGCGCGGTCTGGCTGATCGGCCTCGCATTCGTCCAGCCCGGTGTCGTCGGCCTCGCGATGGTAATCGCTGTCGAGCTCGCGATCATCATCAGTATGAGCTTGTACACCCCGGTGCTCGCCACCTATCGACTCGAACATACCCCCAAAGACCGCATCGCCCGCACCTTGATGGCCTGGTCGATCAGCAGCAGCGCCGCCATCGCCATCCTCAGCGCACTCGGCGGCCTACTCGCCGCCGCAACCAGTCCTCGCACGGCTATCGCGGTCGCAGGCCTACTGATCCTGGCCAGCCCGCTGTTGCTACCGCGCCGCCAGGGCCCTCCGCTCACATCCGACCTGGCGGTCTCAACGGCGCATGCCCTGCCACCGGTGGCGGTCGGTTCGCGCGAGGCGAAATACCCGCCATACAATCGCGATGCAGCGTTGCATTAAATGCAATTCATCCTAGTTTGGCGGTCAGAGGCCGAGTTTGGTGACGGCGTTGTCTTCCAGCGGGTTCGCGGTGCGGATGTAGCCGTGAACAGTGCGTGGGTTGGCCCAACGGCCTTGGCGCATGATCTCGCGGTCGCTGGCGCCGCCGAGCGCGGCTTGGGTGGCGAAGCCGGCGCGCAGGGAGTGGCCGGAGAACAGGGCGGGGTCGAGGCCTGCCCGCGCGGCGTAGCGTTTGACGAGCTCGGCGACCGCTCGCCCGGACAGCGGTGCGGCACCGATGGAACCGTGCCGGTTGATGGTGGGGAACAGCGGTCGCTCGGCGTCGGTGCGCAGCGGCGTGCCGGTGAAACCGTGGCAGCGATGGATCGTTGTGTCGGGCACGGGGTTTCCGGCTGTCCATGTCCGTGTGCCGGTATCGCCCGCGTCGGCGTGGACTTCCAGGAGCCGGACCCAGTCGGCGAACGCGCAGATCGGGCAGGTCCGGGGGTGTTTGCCGCGAGGCAGGGCGATGCGCTGTTCGGCGACGCCGGTGGGGTCGGTCTTCGTGGTCGGCAGATGGACGACGAGCAGCGGTTCGCCGGTGGTGTGATCGGTGCGTACGTGGACGTCACTGATCCGCAGGCCCGCGAGCTCGCTGCGCCGCAACGCGCCGGCGAATCCGACCAGTAGCGCGAGAGCATCACGACGACGGGCTGGTTCGGTGGGCCAGCCGGGTTCGGGAAGTTCGGCGAGTAGTTGATCGAGGGTATGCAGCAGGACCGGCCGTTTGCGGGTCGGCGGGGTGCGCCGGGTGCGCCGGATGCCGCGCAGCGTGAGCCGGACGACGTCGGAACGTGTCGGTGAGGGGAGTCCGTTGGCGGCGTGGACTGCGGCGATGGCGGCGGACTTGCGGTCCAGTGTCGCGGGGCTGAATGCCCAGGCGCCGCTGTCGCGTCGGGTATCGGCGGCCGCGGCGAGATACACGGCGACGTCGAGTGGGTCGGCGGGCAGCGCTTGGCGCTGCTCGGCCGCGCACCAGCCCGCCCAGGCAATCCAATCGGTGCGGTAGGCGCGCAGGGTGTTTGCCGATTGGGAGGCTTCGAGGTAGCGGCGCAGGGAATCGGCCTGGCTGTCGTCGAATCGTTCGCGGACCAGGCGCAGGGCGGCGGTGTCGACGAGTACGCTGCGCACGCCGCGGCGCAGCTCGGTCCGTACCTGTTCGGGAAGGACGACCGCTGCTTCGCTGCCGCTCACGTCGCCACTCCTCGCGTGAATCAGTCTGTCGCCGATGACTCCTGGCGTTCGAGCCTAGGTCATCGGCACGCGATCACGGCATCTCCGCCAGCTCGGCGAGCTTGGTGTGGATGAACGCGGCGAGCCGGTGCCGGCCGGCGGTGGTGAGGAAACTGGTGTCGCCAAGTCGCGGAAAATGGTCATCGACTTGGTCTGGCGGTGTTTCGGCGACGTCCGTGGATTCGCCGACGAGCTCGAGACGTGCCCGATGCTGCCGGGGAAGAGGAACATTCGGCACGTCCGTGTCGGTGTGCGCTGCTCCGTGACCTATCATGACGAAACCCTAACGTTTTGATTACGGCCGTTGCCAACACGGCGGGCCCGGTAGTGATAACCGCCACGTTTCGGATTTGCGGATCATCGGGGCGTGGCATGTGCAAGTCAGGATGCACGGGCTGTCGTGTCCTCGGCCATGCCCGATTCGCGGACGTATCCGGCGACGGGGCTCAGTTGCAGGACGGTGGGCATCCGGCGGGTGAGTGCGGGTGGGCCGGTGAACACCACCCGGCCGGTGCGCTGGGCGTGGCTCAGTGGCATGCGGCCCAGCCACACTTCGTAGAGGGCTGCCACGTCCGCGACGATGGTGACGTCTACCGGGTAGCCGGGATCGGTTTCGCACACCGAGGGCGTGGCGCCTTCGACGACGATCCAGAATCGCCGCACGTCGTCGGTGAACCGAACGTGCAGGACGTTCCTTCTGCCGGGAAGGGTCGAGGTGTCGACGCGGGTGTGCATCCACCAGACGAGCAGCGCCGCGTCGAGCTCGTCGTCGCGGGGCGCGCCGAAGGTCCAGCGTGCGCCCCATTCACCGAGGCCGAACAGGATCGGTTCGAGTTGGGTGCCCGCCTCGGTGAGCAGGTGTTCGGTGCCGATCTTCTCGATCAATCCGGCGCGTTCGAACTGGCGCAGCCGTTTGGCCAGCAGGCTGCGCGAGAGTCCGGGCAGGCCGCGGGCGAGGTCGTTGAAGCGGGTGGTGCCGAGGGACAGGTCGCGCAGGATCAGCAGCGACCAGCGTTCGCCGAGCACGTCGAGCGCGCGGGAGATGGGGCAGTACTGGCCGTAGCCTGCGGTGGTAGTCGTCATGGTCACCTCACCGACGGGGTCCACTTTCCGGACCGGGAGAGTCCACTTTCTGGACTATCTGGTTATCGCGGCGGTTCCTACCTTCGAAACATGACTTCCACAATTGCCGACACCACGTCCACCGCCGACCGCGTCGCCCTGGCCCGCGAGATCGGCGAATCCCTGCGCCCCGAGGTGCCCGAGCGGGACCGCACCGGCGAGATCTCCGTCGCCGCGTTCGACCGGTTGCGAGCGAGCGGCCTGTCCGCCGCGCTTGTGCCCACCGAGTTCGGGGGCGGCGGCGCGAGCCATCGGGAGATGGGGGAGATCCTGCGCGAGCTCGGTAGGCACGATCCGTCGACCGCTGTCGCGTTCGCGATGCACTCCCATCTCGTCGCCGCCCAGGTGTGGCGGCACAACCACGGCGTGGACGCCTCGGCGGTGTTCGCGAAGGTGGCGGCGGGCGCGATCCTGGTGAGCACCGGCGCTTCGGACTGGGTGGACTCCAACGGTGCGGCCGTGCGCGTGGACGGCGGCTATCGGGTGAGTGCCCGCAAAGCGCCGGCCAGTGGGTGCGAGGTGGGCGACGTGCTGGTCACCAGCGTCCGCTATGAGGGCGAGGGCGAGCAGGTCCTGCATTGCGCGATCCCGATGTCCGCGCCAGGGGTGCGCATCGACAAGACCTGGGACACGTTGGGCCTGCGGGCCAGCGGCTCGCACACCGTGGTCCTCGACGACGTGTTCGTCCCCGATGCCACGGTGTCGATGATCCGTCCCGCCGGGGTGTGGCCGCCGGTACTGAATGTGGTGATCGGCGCGGCACTTCCGCTGGTGCTCGCCGCCTACCTCGGTGTCGCCGACTCCGCTGTCGAACTCACCGCACGGCTGCTCGCGGGCCGCACCGAACCGCACACGCTGCAGTCGGCAGGCGAGATGCTCAACGCCTACACCACCGCCGCCGACCTCGTCGCCGCCATGTTCACCGACTCCGACAACCTCGGTTTCGCCAACACCGACGAGTACGCCGGCCGGACTCTGAGCCGCAAAACCGTCGCCGCCGACGCCCTCGTCACCACGGTGCGCCTGGCGATCGAGACCACCGGCGGCGCGGGTTACTCGCGTTCGTGCGACCTCGAACGTCTCTACCGCGACATCCACGGCTGCCAGTTCCACCCGCTGCCTCGGGCCAAGCAGACTCGCTTCAGCGGCCGGGTGCTGCTCGGGCACAGCCCGCTCGGCTGAATATGCCTGGCGTAGAGGTGGCTTCGGTGTGGTCTAATCGGCGGGTGATGATGTTTGCGCAGCAGTGGTGGCCGGTTTCCTAGCGGCCCAACCTGTTTTGCGTGGCCGCCTGGGTGGGCGGCTGGGTCCTTCGTGACGACTTCTGTTCCGGCCCGTGCAGGCGGTTCTGAATGGAAGGACAACCATGAACGACAGTGCTACCGGTTTCGGTGAGATTCTCGTCAGTTCTCGTTCCCTCGACGAGTATCGGGCGATGTTTGCACTGACCGACGCCGATCTGCGGCGCCGGATCCTCGATTGTCCCGGCGGCGCGGCCGGGTTCGCCGGCGAGGTGTGTGATCTCGGCGGGGACGTGACCGCCTGTGACGTCGCCTATTTCGACGACGGTGTCGCGCGGGTGGCGGCGACGGCGGTGGCTGAGGCGGACCGGGGCAACAGGTATGTGCGTGACCACGCCGATGCCTATCGCTGGACCTTCTTTGCCAACCCTGACGCGCATCGCCGCACCCGGCGCGGTTCGGCACAGCGTTTCGCCGCCCATACTGCCCTCGCCCCGGATCGGTATGTCGCGGCTCGACTGCCCGTACTTCCGTTCGCGGACAACAGTTTCGACCTCGTGCTGAGTTCACACCTGCTGTTCAGTTACGCCGACGACCTGGACTTCGACTTCCATCGGCGGGCGTTGACGGAACTGGCGCGCGTGGCCACCAGCGAGATCCGGGTTTTCCCGTTGGTCGCCATCGGATCCCCGGTCCGGTATCCGCGGCTCGACGAGCTGATCGGCGAGCTGTCCACCGTCGGTGTCGAGAGTGTGATCGTGGACGTGGACTACGAGTTCCAGGCGGGCGCGAACCAGATGCTGGTGTGTACGGTGCGCTGAGTTGTCAGTCGAACAGCTCGCTCGCGGAAGGTAGTGCGCGCCAATGGTCGGTGGCCGGGGCGAGCCAGGTCGCGAGCATCGGCAGCCTGTCTCTTATACACAACTCAGATCCCACGAGACCCTAAATCATCGCGG
>NZ_JBHXMY010000273.1:0-7756 GCF_042720195.1 Nocardia sp. NPDC058497
TCGGGTCTGTGGGTCTGGGAGTTTTTTAGACTATACCGGCCCTGGTCGGGGCGGCCCCTCACGCGACCGCGCCTGTCGCGGAACCGGCCCCCACCGAAGCGCCCGCCGAGACCGCGCCCGCCGAGGTCGACGCCGTCGCCGCCGCCATCGAGGAGATCGACCCCACCTCGGGCAGGCTGGTCCGCCTGCGCGGCCGCCTGTCCCGCTCGCAGAACGCCGTCGGCAAGAGCCTGCTCGGCCTGCTCGGCGGCGGTGACCTCGACGAGGACTCGTGGGAGGAGATCGAGGACACCCTGGTCCTGGCCGATATCGGCACCGCGAGCACCGCCAAGATCGTCGAACGCCTGCGCGAGGAGATGGCCGCGCGCAGCGTGCGCACTCCCGAACAGGCCCGCGCCACCCTGCGTGACGTGCTGATCGAGGCGCTGCGCCCCGAGCTGGACCGGTCCATCCACGCGCTGCCGCACGCCGATCACCCGGCGATCCTGCTGGTCGTCGGCGTGAACGGCACCGGCAAGACCACCACCACCGGCAAGCTGGCCCGCGTGCTCGTCGCCGACGGCCGCCGGGTGCTGCTCGGCGCCGCCGACACCTTCCGCGCCGCCGCCGCCGATCAGCTGCAGACCTGGGGCGAACGGGTCGGCGCGGAGACCGTGCGCGGCAAGGAGGCCGCCGACCCGGCCGCCGTCGCGTTCGACGCGGTCACCGCTGGCATCGAGCGCGGCGTCGACGCCGTCCTCGTCGACACCGCGGGCCGCCTGCACACCAAGACCGGCCTGATGGACGAGCTGGGCAAGGTCAAGCGGGTCGTCGAGAAGAAGGCCGAGGTCGACGAGGTGCTGCTCGTCCTCGACTCCACCGTCGGCCAGAACGGGCTGATGCAGGCCAGGGTGTTCGCCGACGTCGTCGACATCACCGGTGTGGTGCTGACCAAGCTGGACGGCACAGCCAAGGGTGGCATCGTGTTCCAGGTGCAGCACGAGCTCGGTGTTCCGGTGAAACTCGTCGGTCTGGGTGAGGGCGCCGACGATCTGGCGCCGTTCGAGCCCGGTGCGTTCGTCGACGCCCTGCTCGGCGGCACCTCCTAGCCTTTCCCCGCTGCCCGCCCTATCCCAGCGATCGGGCGGGCAGTGCTATTTCCAGGGGAAACGCCGTGTCCGCCTCCCGCCGCGAATACCGGGTGAACCGCACACTCAGACGAGCCTCACCGTGAGCAGTCAGGTGGTGGTCAACCGCACGAAACGTGGAAGCAACACAACCGCGCAATCCGTTCACTCAGGTGAAACACCACTGCTCAACGGATGAAACACCGAGTGGCGACCCTCTGTACAGGTCCTTTTGCCGTCATCGGCAGGGCCCGAGATGAGGAGGAACACAAGGTGGCATTTCCCGTAATCGGCGCACCCGACGCCGGTGACACCGCATGGTTGCTGACCGCATCAGCACTCGTGCTGCTGATGACGCCGGGCTTGGCGTTTTTCTACGGCGGTATGGTCCGTGGCAAGAACGTCCTGAACATGATCATGATGAGCATCTCGGCGATGGGTCTGGTGACCATCCTGTGGTGTCTCTACGGCTTCTCGATGGCATTCGGCGAGGACAAGGGCAACTTCCTCGGTGACCCGCTGCAGTACTTCGGCCTGAAGGGCGTGTTCGGCGGTCAGTACCTGGCCACCACCGACCCGGAGGCGCCGGCGGGGATCCCGCTCGCGGGCACCATCCCGCTGTCGGTGTTCGTCGCCTTCCAGCTCATGTTCGCGATCATCACCGTCGCACTCATCTCGGGCGCGGTCGCCGACCGCCTGAAGTTCGGTTCGTGGCTCCTGTTTGCCGGAATTTGGGTCACCGTCGTCTACTTCCCCGTCGCGCACTGGGTCTTCGCCTTCGACGGCGTCACCGCCGAGAACGGTGGCTGGATCGCCTCCGGCATCAAGGCGATCGACTTCGCCGGTGGTACCGCGGTCCACATCAACGCCGGTGTCGCAGGCCTGGTCCTGGCCGTGATCCTGGGCAAGCGCAAGGGCTGGCCGAAGACCCCGTTCCGTCCGCACAACCTGCCGTTCGTGATGCTCGGCGCCGGTCTGCTGTGGTTCGGCTGGTTCGGCTTCAACGCGGGTTCGGCGGTCGGCGCCAACGGCATCGCCGGTGCCACCTTCCTCACCACCACCATCGCCACCGCGGCCGCCATGCTCGCCTGGCTTCTCGTGGAGAAGATCCGTGACGGTCACCCGACCTCCCTGGGCGCGGCCTCGGGCATCGTCGCCGGTCTGGTCGCCATCACCCCGGCGTGTTCGTCGGTGAACGTTGTCGGCGCGCTCGCCATCGGCGTCGTCTCCGGTGCGCTGTGCGCACTGGCCGTCGGCCTGAAGTACCGCTTCGGTTTCGACGACTCGCTCGACGTCGTCGGCGTCCACCTCGTCGGTGGTCTGGTCGGCACCCTGATGGTCGGTCTGGTCGCCACGGCCGAAGCTCCCGCGGCTGTCGAAGGTCTGTTCTACGGTGGTGGAGTCGAGCAGTTGAAGCTGCAGGCTGTCGGTGCCTTCGCAGTCCTGGCCTACTCGCTCGTCGTGACGGCCGTCATCGCCTACGCGATCAAGTTCACCATCGGCCTGCGCGCGAGCGAGGAAGCCGAGTCGGCGGGTCTGGACGAGTCCGAGCACGCGGAAACCGCATACGATTTCACTGCTGTGGGTGGCACGGCACGCTCGCTCGTCAAGGAGGCATGACGAACATGAAACTGGTTACGGCAATCGTCAAACCGTTCACGCTCGAAGATGTGAAAACCGGGCTGGAACAGGCAGGCGTGCTCGGCATGACCGTCAGCGAGGTCCAGGGTTACGGCCGGCAGAAGGGCCACACCGAGGTCTACCGCGGTGCGGAGTACTCGGTGGACTTCGTTCCGAAGGTCCGCGTCGAGGTCGTCGTCGACGATGCGTCGGTCGAGAAGGTCGTCGAGGTGATCGTCGAGGCCTCGCGCACCGGAAAGATCGGTGACGGCAAGGTGTGGGTGACCCCGGTGGACACCATCATCCGCGTCCGCACCGGCGAACGCGGAAGCGACGCACTGTAATTCGGTAGCGACGCACGGCTAAACGATCGAGCGGCGGGGCGCCCCCCCCCCCCCCCCCCCCCGGGGGGGGGGGGGGGGCCCCCCCCGCATGAATGGCGGTGGGACTGTGGCACAACAGAACGGCGGTATTCAGCACAACGGGGCGGCCGACCTGGTCAAGGCCAGGGCGCAGCTGCTCGACGGGGCGGGGACCCGCAATCCGCGGCTCGATCCGGAATCCCTGCGTGCGGCGCTGGTCGACCTGTTCGAACTCTGGCTGACCAGCAAGGGCAACGAGCTGGGTATCACCGCCGACAGCGGCCTGGCGGTCGTCGCGGTGGGCGGTCTCGGGCGCCGGGAGATGCTGCCGTACTCCGACCTGGATCTGGTACTGCTGCACGACGATGTCGACCCCACGGTGGTGTCGGAGGTCGCCGACCAGCTCTGGTATCCGCTCTGGGACGCCCACATCAAGCTCGATCACAGCGTGCGCACGGTGCCGCAGGCCCTGCGGGTGGCCGCCGATGACCTGATCGCCGGACTCGGCCTGCTCGAGGCCCGCCATATCGTCGGCGACGAGGACCTGTCCAACCTGCTCATCGGCGGGGTGCGACGGGAATGGCGGACCGGCATCAGGTCCCGTTTCGACGACCTGATCGCCCAGACCAACGCCCGCTGGCAGCGCAGCGGCGAGATCGCCCACCGCGCCGAACCTGACCTGAAGAACGGCCGCGGTGGTCTGCGCGACATCCAGCTGCTCGACGCGCTCGCCATCGCCCAGCTGACCGACGCCATGCCGGGCCTGGGCCCCGAGGTGCCGGGCGGCGGTCTGAAGCAGGCGCACCGCAGGCTCCTGGACGTGCGCACCGAGCTGCACCGGGTCGCCGGCCGCGCCCGCGACCAGCTACGCGCCCAGGACGCCGACGAGATCGGCGCCGCGCTGCGCATCGGCGACCGGTTCGATCTGGCCCGCACGCTGACCGATTCGGCCCGAACGGTGAGCTATTCGACCGACGTCGGCCTGCGCACCGCGGCCAACGCGCTGCCGCGCCGCGGCCTGGCCCGCCTGCGCCGGATGCCGGTGCGCCGACCACTCGATGAGGGGGTGGTCGAGCACGCCGGCGAGGTGGTGCTGGCCAGGGACGCGCGGCCACAGCGCGACCCCGGTCTGATCCTGCGGGTCGCCGCCGCCTCGGCGCAGACCGGGCTGCCGATGTCGGCGACCACGCTCAACCGGCTGTCCGAGGAGTCGCCCGAACTGCGCGAGCCGTGGCCCAAGGACGCGCTCAACGATCTGCTCGTGCTGCTGGGCGCGGGCCGCGGCAGCATCGACGCGGTCGAGGCGCTCGATCGAACCGGGCTGTGGGGCAGGCTGTTTCCCGAGTGGGGCGCGGTGCGCGACCTGCCACCCCGCGACGCGCTGCACACCTGGACCGTCGACCGGCACCTGATGGAGACCGTCGCCTACGCCGGGGCGCTGAGCACCAGGGTCGCCCGGCCGGACCTGCTCACCCTCGGTGCGCTGCTGCACGACATCGGCAAGGGCAGGGCGGGCGATCACAGCGCGGTCGGCGCCGAACTCGCCACCCACATCGGGCGCAGACTCGGCCTGTGGCCCTCGGACGTGCGCACCCTGAGCGCCATCGTGCGCCACCATCTGCTGCTGCCCGACACCGCGACCCGGCGCGATCTGGCCGACCCGGAGACAGTGCGCCACGTCGCCGACGCGCTCGACGGAGACGCCGGTCTGCTCGAACTGCTGCACACGCTGGCCGAGGCCGACTCGATGGCCACCGGCCCCGGCGTCTGGGGCGACTGGAAGGCCGCGCTGATCGGCGACCTGGTCCGCCGCTGCAAGCTGGTGATGGCGGGGGAGCCGCTGCCGCAACCGGAACCGATCGACCCCGTCCTGCTGGACAAGGCCACCGCCGGTGGCGTGCACGTCACCCTCGCGCCGGGCGAGGGCAAGCACACCTACGTGGTGACGGTCATCGCCCCCGACGAGCCCGGCCTGCTCTCCGACGCGGCAGGCGTGCTTGCCCTGCATTCTCTGCGTGTCCTCTCGGCCGCGCTCGGCGCGGCGGGGGACTCGGCGATCAACACCTTCGTCGTGACCCCGAAGTTCGGTGACCCGCCCGACGCCGGCCTGCTGCGGCAGGAGCTGATCCGCGCGACCTCCGGCGCGCTGAATCTGCCCGAGGTACTGGGCAAACGCGAAGCCGAGGCCTTCGGCGCCGGGCCCGGCCGCTACGCGCGGGCCATGCCACGGCTGATCTGGTCGACGACCAGCACGCCCGGTCAGCCCATCCTCGAACTGCGCGCCGAGGACCGGGTCGGCCTGCTCAGCAGGCTGGCGGGCGCCTTCGCCGCGGCGGGGGCGAACGTGCGGTGGGCCAAGGTGGTCACGATGGGTTCGGCCGTGGTCGACGCGTTCTGCCTCGATCTCGGCGACGCAGACAGCCCGCAGCTACGCGACCGCATCGAAAAGGCCGTCCTGGACGTCGTTCCGCATCCGGCGCCCGCCCCGCCGTCGGCGGAGAATGTCACCGACTGAGATCGTCAGGACACGGTTTACTCACCGATTGCTATCAGGTTGCCCCGCAAACTGTGATCGCTGCCCGATCGGTCGAGAATGGACCTATAGCATTCGAGAGGTCTGGCTGTCACTCGTACGAGGGGAGCAGATCTGTGGCTATCGAAGTCGTTTCCGCATCGATGATGACCAGCGACGCGACCGCGCACATCGCGCGCTGCGTCGGTGGTGACCTGTGGGTGGTTTCGTGGCTACCCGGTCGCACACTCACCGGATCCCAAGCCCTGGCCGCGATGACCATCGCGTCGACCACCGCACGGCACATCGACAGCCCCGATGCCGAATGGCAGCGCATCGAGGCACTCGCTCGCGAACTCGGCCTCACCGGCAGGGAAGCGGTGTACCTCGTGAACATCGAGAATCACGAGTTGTGCCGCACCACGCCACCGCACGTGCGCCACCGGGAATAACACCCATTACCCTGGGAGGGCAATAGACGTCCCTTTCAGATCAGGAGCGCGATCGGTGTTCGAATCCCTGTCCGACCGGCTTACCGGTGCACTGCAGGATCTGCGCGGTAAGGGGCGTCTGTCACCGGCCGACATCGACGCCACCGCGCGCGAGATCCGCCTCGCCCTCCTCGAAGCCGACGTCGCGCTGCCCGTGGTGCGCGGCTTCATCGCCAACGTCAAGGAGCGCGCCAAGGGCGCGGAGGTCTCCGCGGCGCTCAACCCGGCGCAGCAGGTCGTCAAGATCGTCAACGAGGAGCTCGTCGGCATCCTCGGCGGCGAGACCCGCAGGCTCAACCTCGCCAAGAACCCGCCGACGGTCATCATGCTGGCCGGTCTGCAGGGTGCGGGTAAGACCACCCTGGCGGGCAAGCTCGCCAAATGGCTGAAGGGCCAGGGGCATCAGCCGATCCTGGTCGCCTGTGACCTCCAGCGCCCCGGCGCGGTCACCCAGCTGCAGGTCGTCGGTGAGCGCGCGGGCGTGCCCGTATTCGCCCCGCATCCCGGCACTTCCGTCGGCGGCGGCGGCGAGAACCCGCTCGGCATCTCGGCTGCCGACCCGGTCGCGGTCGCCGCGGCCGGTGTCGAAGAGGCCAAGGCCAAGCAGTACGACGTGGTCATCGTCGACACCGCGGGCCGCCTCGGCATCGACGCCGAGCTCATGCGCCAGGCCGCGGGCATCCGCGACGCCGTGCAGCCCGACGAGACACTGTTCGTGCTCGACGCGATGATCGGCCAGGACGCGGTCAGCACCGCCGAGGCGTTCCGCGACGGCGTCGGCTTCACCGGTGTCGTGCTCACCAAGCTCGACGGTGACGCGCGCGGTGGTGCGGCGCTGTCGGTGCGCAATGTGACCGGTTCGCCGATCATGTTCGCCTCCACCGGTGAGAAGCTCGAGGACTTCGACGTCTTCCACCCCGACCGGATGGCCTCGCGCATCCTCGGCATGGGTGACGTGCTCACCCTCATCGAGCAGGCCGAGCAGGTCTACGACGCGCAGCAGGCCGAGGAGACCGCCCGCAAGATCGGCAGCGGCGAGCTCACCCTCGAGGACTTCCTCGACCAGATGCTGGCCATCCGCAAGATGGGCCCGATCGGCAACCTGCTCGGCATGCTGCCCGGCGCCGGTCAGATGAAGGACGTGCTCGCCCAGGTCGACGACAAGCAGCTCGACCGGGTGCAGGCCATCATCCGCGGCATGACCCCCGCCGAGCGCGACAACCCGAAGATCATCAACGCCTCCCGCCGCCTGCGCATCGCCAACGGCTCCGGCGTGCAGGTCTCGGAGGTGAACCAGCTCGTCGACCGCTTCTTCGAGGCCAAGAAGATGATGGCCATGATGGGCCGTCAGATGGGCCTGCCCGGTGCGCGCCGTGGCAACACCAAGAAGGGCAAGAAGGGCAAGAAGGGCGGCCGCGGGCCGACCCCGCCGAAGATGCGCGGTGGTTTCCCCGGCATGCCCGCCGGGATGCCGGGCCTGCCGCCGGGCATGGACCTGTCGCAGATGCCGCCCGGGCTCGATCAGCTGCCGCCCGGTCTGGACGGCATCGACCTGTCGCAGCTGAAGTTCCCCAAGAACTGTGCGGTGTTTTTGGAGCGCTGGCGCGCTCGAGTCGCGGCCCCTCCTGTCCCGCCGATCAGCGACAGTTGCTTGCTCCTTCGTCG
>NZ_JBHXMY010000274.1:0-7709 GCF_042720195.1 Nocardia sp. NPDC058497
GGTGTGTAATCGGGCCCCACCACTGTCCTTTGCCGGTGGTTTGCCGCCGTCGACGTGTATCGGCTCTGGCAGGAGCGCAATGGTGGCGACCGCCGTGTCGCCGGGGCACCGACCGCGGGCTGATCAGCGGCCGGAGCGCACCTCGCGCACCGCGCGTCGTTTGAGCTGCACGGACCGCAGCAGATACACCGGGGAGGGCGGCAGCCAGCCGAGTTGCCTGGCCATGCCTAGGTCGTCGCGGTTGGCCCAGTGTTCGAAGATCTTGCCGTCGCGCATGCGGAACCAGTGCGATTCGGTCATCGCGAAGGTCTTGCCGGTGGCCGGGAAGGCATTGTCCACCGCGCCGTCCTCGGTGTAGAAGACCAACGGGCCGATCTGGCGGCCGTGCATCGTCGCGTACACGGTCACCAGGTCGTTCTCGACGGCCGTGGCATGGATGTCGTAGGACATGTCGGTGAAGGCGTCGCGCAGCCACTCGGCCAGCGCGTGGAGCGCCTCGGGGCCGTTTCCCCGGGCCCACGGCGGCGCCGCCTTGCGTTCCCGGGTGAAGCCGTCGGGATGGGTGACCTCGGCGAGGTCGGCGACACTGCCGTCCACCATGAGGTGGATGCCGCGAATCGCGACTGATTTCAGGTCGTCGGCCACGACCCTGGGGCTGATGGTGTTCATGATGACGCTCCGTCTGTGATAGAACTCCAATTTGGGTAAAGTTGGACTGTATCTAAAATTATTGGACCGGTGATGACCGAAGTCAAGAGGCGGTATGACGCGTCGGGGCGGCGTGCGCAGGCCAGGGCGCGCCGCCACGCGATGGTGGTCGCGGCGCAGGAGTTGTTCGAGCGCGACGGGTTCCGGTCGACGACGATCGCGGCGGTCGCCGAACGCGCGGGCGTCTCGGCGGAGAGCGTGTACAAGGCGTTCGGCACGAAGGCGGCGCTGGCCAAGGCCGTGTTCGATGTCGTGATCGCGGGCGACGACGAGGACATCCCCGTCTATCAACGGCCCGAGCAGCAGGCGATGCTCGCCGAGCCCGACGTGCGCCGCAAGATCGAGATGTTCGTCCATGGCCTGGCCCAGCGGCAGGCGCGATCGGCCAAGGTGCAGTTCCTGATTCGCGACGGTCGCCACGTCGACGATTCGCTCACCCCGGTGTGGGACAAGCTGGCCGAGGAGGGCCTGGTCGGGATGACCATGCTGGGACGGCACCTGCTCGAGACAGGGCAGCTCCGGGCGGGGATCGACCTCGACGAGGTTCGCGACGTCCTGTGGAACTACCTCGCCATCGACACCTACGAACGACTGGTGCTCGCCAGGGGCTGGTCTGTGGACCGCTACGCGGACTGGGTCGCGCGCGCGATCATCGCCGCGATCACCTGAGGTTCAGCCACTCCGGTGCACGGTCGAGCCGCGGCAGGGTGTCGGACACCTGCGCGACCAGCTGCCAGGGGCGGTTGGTGTCGGTGGCGGCTTTGCCGCTGGTGAGGATCGCGCCCGCGAGCCCGCGTTCGGGGTCGGCCCAGCCGTACTGTGTCGTCAATCCGCTGCGGCCGAAGTGGAATCGGGTGTCGCGCCCGAACTTCGATCGGCGCCCGCCCAGTTCGAATCCCGCGCGGCTGACCCGGCCCGCCGCACCCGGTATACGGTCGGCCGGTCGGATCGCATCGAAGAGCGTGGTGGGTTCGATGATCCGGATACCGTCGAGTTCGCCACCCCGCGTGAGGATTTCGTAGAAGCGCGACAGCTCATAGGCGGTGGTCACGAGGTTGCCGGAGGGGAGTTCGGCGGTGAGGAACGCGTCGTTGTCGGACTTGGACGCCTTGTCCATCCGCCCGCCGAGCGCCTTGCGCGCCAGGAACAGCGACAGCCGCGACGGCGGCGGACCGGTCTTCACACTCGGCACGACCTTGCCGATATCTGCGGGATCGACGCCGAAGTTGTTCCAGTGGAACCCGAATGGAACCAGCACCTGCTCGGCGAGGTGCTCCCGCATCCGCTTGCCGGTGGCGCGCTGCACCAGCAGGCGCTGGATCAGCCCGCTGGTCAGCGCGTGGTAGACGCGGAACCGGCCCGGCGGCCAGCTCGGCACGAGATCGGCGAGCGCCGACACGGCCAGCTCCTCGTCGGGGACAACATCGCTGCCCTTGTACGGCGGCGTGATGAACGGGACGCCCGCCGAATGCGACAGCACGTGACCGATGGTGATCCGGTCCTTGCGATGCGACGCGAACTCCGGAATGTACTCGCACACAGGGTCGTTCAGCGCGAACGCACCCTGCTCGACGAGCATGGACATCACCGTGGCGGCGACACCCTTCGCGGTCGAGAACCCGCAGAACGGGGTGTCCGGTGTGGCCAGGATCTTCTCGGCATCGGTGGAGTCCCTGGGCGCATTACCCCACCCGTGGCCGATGGCCCGGTTCAGCACGATCTTGCCGTTGCGGCGCAGGCACACCTGGATCGCCGGCGTCGTCCCCATCGCGTACCAGTCGCGCACCGAGGCCCACAGTGCCGCGACCGCCTCGGCGGACGTCCCTGCCTCGACAGGATCGTCCTCGTGGCCGACCGTTGTCACCTCATCCAGGTTCTCGGCGACCGTGACCAATGTGCCGGAGAGTGCGCTCATGCGAACCAGACTATCGACGTCGCGGATCACCGACCGTGCGGTGCGGGCACGTCTCGGCCGTGACCTGCGGTCCGGGCGATACTGCGCTCACGTCGATCGCAATGTCGCCCGGTGACCGGAGGAGATCAGGGCTGACCGGGCTTGAGGAGGATGAACAGGCCGTTCGCCTCCGCGCACAGGCGCTCGCCGTCGTGCATCGTCGCCCGCAGATACACCTTGCGGCCGTCGGTGCGCTCGACCCACGCGCGGATCGTCAGCTCACGGTTGAGCGGGGTGATCGAGCGGTAGTCGATGGTCAGCGACGCGGTGCGGGTGACGGCCTTGGTGTGCACCGCGGCGGTCATGCCGAGGATGTCGTCGAAGGCGACGCCGATCTGGCCGCCGTGCGCCGCGCTGTTGCCGCCCAGGTGGAAGGTGCGGAAGGTCAGCTTGGCGGTGACACCGTCGACATCGGCGCTGTCCACCGTGTACGGCGGCAGCGTGATGTTGCCGCGCGAGGGCAGGTCGGTGCGGGTCCAGCTCGGCGCCGACCACTCGTCCACGACCGCCGCGTCGAGACGGGCATTGAGCTGCTCGAGCGTCGCGATCGTGTCCTTGGCCAGCTCGTCGGACGGGTTGATCAGGCGCGCGCGGTCCATCAGCTCGCGCACCTGTTCGATCAGTTCCCCGTAGTGCGGGCCGCCGATCGTCTGGTCCAGTTTCGCTTCCTTGCGCTGCTGGATCAGCTCGGCGACCGGCCGGAACCCGCCTTCGTGGTGCTCTGCGTCCGGCAGCGAAGCGCCGACCTGTGTATCGTCCATATGCAACACGTTATCGCTGCCGAGCTGGATGTTCGCCTCCGGTGTCCCACTTCGGCGCGTGCTCGTGACACGGCTCACCGCCGCGGGCCCGCCTCTATTAGGCTGGGTGCCGATCACCGAGCAGGTCTGTACGTACCGGAAGAGCCGGCGCGCCCGCGGGGTGCCCGGCGCAGGAACGGCGAAAGGCTGAGCGCATGGGTATCGCGGCGGTAGTGTTCGACATGGACGGCGTGCTGATCGATTCCGAGCCCATCTGGGAACAGGTCCGGCACGACTATGTCGAGCGCAAAGGTGGCCGGTGGCAACCGGATTCGCAGCGCAAGATGATGGGCATGACCACCACCGAGTGGGCCGCCTACATGAGTGACGATCTCGGTGTCGCCATGCCGCTCGACGACATCTCCACGAAGGTCATCGACCTGATGGCCGACCAGTACGCCCACCACGTGCCGCTGCTGCCGGGCGCGGTCGAAGCGGTGCAGCGGTGCGCCGGTCGGTGGAAGCTGGGCCTTGCCAGTTCCTCGCCGCGCACTCTCATCGACCTGGTGCTCGCGAAATCCGGCCTGCTGGAGTACTTCTCGACGATCCTGTCGACCGAGGAGATCGGCAGGGGTAAGCCTGCACCGGATGTGTATCTCACCGTTGCCCAGCGGCTCGGCGTCGATCCGAAGGACTGTACCGCCGTGGAGGATTCGACCAACGGCTTGATCTCCGCGCACACGGCGGGCATGCGCGTGATCGCCGATCCTCGTCCGGAGTTCCCGCCGACATCCGACGCGCTGGCGCTGGCCGCTGTGGTGATCGACGATCTCGACCAGCTGACCCCCGAGGTGGTCACCGGCTGACCGGGTCAGAAGCTGCCGGTGACGCCGTCGATCCGTTCCCGCAACAGGTCGGCGTGGCCGTTGTGCCGGGCGTACTCCTCGATCATGTGCACATACGCCCAGCGCAGAGTGAAATCGCCGGTGTACCCCGGTCGCTGGAAAACATGGCCGAGCGGTAGGTCGGCGATGGCGGCGTCGCAGGCCGCGACCTCGGCATGGAAGGCGGCGAACACCTCCTCGGCGGACGGCGTGGCGAGTTCGTCGAAGTCGGCATCGGGCTCCGCCGTCGACCAGTACCGGAAGGCTGCATCCTCGCATGCGGCGCCCTGCCGGAACCACGCGTGCTCGACATCGGTGAGGTGCCGGACCAGGCCGAGTAGCGACAGCGACGACGGTGACACCGAGCGGGTCGCCAGCTGTTCGGCGTCGAGACCGCCGCACTTGCCGAGCAAGGTCTGGCGGTGGAAGTCCAACCAGGACTGCAACAGTGGACGTTCGCCGCCCACGCGCAAGGTGCGGGTGGGCTCCAATTCGGGTGCTGTCCACGTCATCGGCACGACGGTACCCCGCGCCGCGCCGGCCCGCAGGTCGTTTTCGTCAGCCGCTGGTGAACCTGGCCGCCGACGCACCGTGCAGGCGACCCGGAGGCAGGATGCGTCCACACAGCACGAGCAGCAGGTCCTGGGCCGCGCCGGAGAGCACCTCGCCCTCGCCGTGGCGGAAGTCGAGATCGGTTGCCCGCAGGGCGATTCCGTCGAGATCGACGCCGAAGTAGTCGACCGAGCGCTGTGTGTCGGCGCCGAGAACCAGGCGCATCCGGTCCAGCGGCACCGGTTCGGTGTGACCGAGCGCGACGGTGATGTCGAGGCCGTGGATCACGTCGTGGCTGAGCGCGCTCGCGTACCCGCTGCCGCCCGGTGGCTTCCACGGGTGACCGGCGCCGATTCATCGGTACCACTGTCCTAGCCCGCCCCCGATCCGGCACACTGGCCCGATGGGTGCTTACCGTGACGATTCGCCGGAGGTCGTCGTCCACCTCGGCGACGGGTCCGGCGCGCCACGCGCCGTCGACCCGGCCGACCCCGGCACCGATGCCACCGATCCGGCCCCCGGCTACCCGTTTCTCCTGCTCACGCGAACCGAGACCGAGTACATCCAGGCCCGCCTTCTCGACGACGGCACCTACGAACTCGAGCACGTCGACGGCGCCGACCACCGCCAGCTCTTCACCACCGACGCGCTGCTGGTTCGCGACATCGTGTGGTCCTGGATCCAGCGCGACAGCTGGTGGCGTGACACCGTCGCCTGGACCACCGTCGACCCCGCGATCGCCGAACTAGACGCCCTGCGCGCCGAACTGTCCGACATGCTCGACGGCATCTCGATCATGGACTCCGTCACCGACGAACTCGACCGCGCACTGGCCCGCGCGGACGAATTACTCGGCGCCGACCTGGATTTCGGAGACGAGCCGTTCGGATCCGCTTGATACCGGACCCAGCGTGTCAGACGTCTTCCTCTCCCTCGCACCAATCATCGAAGGCGTCGAACGCGGCCTTGGCCGGCTCGGGAACGACATCCTCGACGACATTTTCGATCGGATCCCAGACGCGATCGCAGCCCTGCGGCGCCGGTGGCCACGTCTCGATGAATTCCACGAGGGGCGACTTCGGTGTTTCGTCCTCCTGAGCGGCGGCGATGCCCGTGGTGGCCAGAGTCAAAGCCGTGGCAACACCCGCGGTGGCGACGATCCGGTGAACAATTCTCATGACATCCTCCTGTCCGTGCCGACAACGTGATGCCCCGCGATCGTAACCCTCGCCATGGTGAGTGTCAGCGCGCCCTGGCGCTCCAGCGACCCTCGTCGTAGCGCACGTCGATGGGGTGGTCGAAGGCAGTGGAGACGTGGTCGGTGGTGATGACGTCCGGGGCGGGGCCTGCGGCGACGGTGTGGCCGTCGGCGATGAGCAGGGCGTGGGTGGTGGTGGTCGGTAGTTCTTCGAGGTGGTGGGTGACCAGGATCGATGCCACCTCGGGGTGGGTCTGGTCGAGGGTGTCGATGGTGGTGAGCAGTTGCTCGCGGGCGGCCAGATCGAGGCCGGTGGACGGTTCGTCCAGGAGCAGGACGCGGGGGCCGCTGATGAGGGCGCGGGCGATCAGGGTGCGGCCGCGTTCGCCCTGGGACAGGGTCGGCCAGATGTCCTCGGCTTTGCCGGACAGGCCGAGGGTATCGATGATCGCGTCGGCCGGTGTCAGGTCGTCGGCGGTGGGGGACCAGCGCATCGGGGTGTCGATCGTGCCGGTGATGCCGGTCAGGACGACCTCGCGCACGGTGAGCGCGGAGCGCAGCGGATGCCGCGGGTTGACGTGCCCGATCGAGCGTCGCAGCCGTGCCAGCTCCACCCGGCCGAACTGTTCGCCGAGCACCCGCACCGTGCCGGTGGTGGGGAAGGTGACCGCGCCGCAGAAACCGAGCAGGGTGCTCTTGCCCGCGCCGTTGGGGCCGAGCAACGCCCAGTGCTCGCCCGCCCGCACGGTCAGCGAGATGCCGTCGATGATCTTCTTGCCCTCGCGGCGGAAGGTCACCTCGTCGAGTTCGATCACCGGGGTGCCGGTCATGCGAAAGCCTCCTTCAATGCGGACAGGTGGGTGCGGCTGAATTCGGCTGCCGCCGTGGGGTTCCGGTCGGCGACAGCCTGGGCGAGCTGTTCGTGCGCGGTGTGGTCGGCCTGCTCCGAGGCGACGGGTCGCAGCGCGAGCATGTCGATCATGGCCAGGCGCAGCCGCGGGAGGAAACTGTCGAACAGCTGGGTCAGCACGTCGTTGTGGGCAGCGACGATCACCGCGCGATGGAAAGCCATGTCCGCGTCGACGTGTTCGGCCACGGTCTGCCCGTCGGCGCGACGGCCCGCCAGCGCGCGGCGGATGGCGCGGACATCGGCGGGGGTCCGCCGTCGCGCTGCCAGCGCGGCGGCCTCGGCCTCGATGGCGATGCGCGCCTCGATCACCGCGGCGATGGTGGCGCCGCGCAGGACGACATCCCAATCCTCGGTGACATCGAGCGCGGTGACGAACACGCCGGCGCCCTGCCTGCTGTCGAGCGCGCCCTTGCCCGCCAGCTCCCGGATCGCCTCGCGCAAGGTCGACCGGCCGACGCCCAGCTGGGCGGCCAGCACGGTCTCGCCGGGTAATCGGTGGCCCAGTGGCCACTCACCGGCGCGGATCCGCGTGAGAAGGAGTTCAGCCGCTTGTGCGGCCAGCGGCTGACGCCGTACCTGCGATACCACCGAAATACCTCTCTACTTGTCTGAGGAGTTGTGGTAGAAGTGTACCCATCATGACGCACACCGCGCTTCTCCTCGGCCGCCACGGCGGGGCCTGACCGACCGGCCGCCCCGCCGTGGGGCTCGGTCGTGGCCGGTCGCCGTTATCTCGTGGCCCGTCGTGGCCAGGAAGCAGAAC
>NZ_JBHXMY010000275.1:0-4235 GCF_042720195.1 Nocardia sp. NPDC058497
CGCGCTCACCGGCGCCGGTGCCGCCGCGGTGTTCCTGTACGCCCTGTGTACGGACAACCTGGGGACGGCGGTGATCGGGGCCGCGTTGCTGACGATGCCGTACCTGGTCACCCATCTGCTCTCGCCCGCCGCGCTGGGCGCGGGCGACGTGAAACTCGCGGTGGGATTGGGCGCCGCCGCCGCGCTCGCCGGGCCGCCCGCCTGGGTGTGGGCCGCGATCGCCGCGCCGCTGCTCACCGCGACGGCCGCGGCTATGGTGCTGGGCAGCCACTGGCTGCGCTCGGCGCTGGGACATGAGGGCGTACGGGCGGCTCCGTCCCGGCGCGTCGTGCCGCACGGTCCGGCCATGTGCCTGGCCACCGTGACCGCGATGGCGCTGGCATGACCACCGCGACGCGCCGAACCGATCACACACCTGACGCGGGCACCCGATGACGTTCCGGAGCGGGTCGGTGCAGCGCGATCCGGCCGGTGGCCGCCACCGCGCGGCCCCGCGCACCACCGACGTGCCGCTCGTCACGTCGGACCGCGTGCCCGCTTGCGCGCGTCGACGTGGGAAGATGGTCGGCGTGTTGCGCTGGATAACTGCCGGAGAATCCCATGGTCCCGCTCTCGTTGCCCTCCTGGAAGGGATGGTCGCCGGAGTCGAGGTGACATCGGACGATGTCTCCGTACAGCTCGCGCGCCGTCGGCTCGGTTACGGGCGCGGCGCCCGCATGAAGTTCGAGGCCGACAAGGTCACCCTGGTCGGTGGCGTGCGCCACGGCCGGACCATGGGTGGTCCGGTCGCGATCGAGATCGCCAATTCCGAGTGGCCCAAGTGGACCGAGGTGATGTCGGCCGACCCGGTCGACGAGGCCGAGCTCGCCGGGATGGCGCGCAACGCGCCGCTCACCCGTCCGCGCCCCGGGCACGCCGACTACTCCGGCATGCTCAAGTACAACTTCGACGACGCCCGGCCGATCCTCGAACGGGCCAGCGCGAGAGAGACCGCGGCCCGCGTCGCGGCGGGCACGGTCGCCCGTAACTTCCTGCGCCAGGCCTTCGGCGTCGAGGTGCTCTCGCACGTGGTGTCCATCGGCACCGCGGCCAACACCACCGGTGTCATTCCCGGCCCGCGCGATCTCGACGCGATCGATGCCAGCCCGGTCCGGGCGTTCGACGCCGACGCCGAAGCGGCGATGATCGCCGAGATCGAGGCGGCCAAGAAGGACGGCGACACCCTCGGCGGCGTCGTCGAGGTGATCGTCGACGGCCTGCCCATCGGGCTCGGTTCGTTCACCAGCGGCGAGCAGCGCCTCGACTCGCGCCTGGCCGCTGCCCTCATGGGCATTCAGGCGATCAAGGGCGTCGAGGTGGGCGACGGTTTCGAGACCGCGCGCAGGCGGGGCAGCCAGGCCCACGACGAGATGCGTCCCGGCCCCGACGGCGTGCTGCGCTCGACCAACCGGGCGGGCGGCCTCGAGGGCGGCATGACCAACGGCGAAGCCCTGCGGGTGCGCGCCGCGATGAAGCCGATCTCGACCGTGCCGCGCGCGCTGGCGACCGTCGACATGTCCAGCGGCGAGGAAGCCGTCGCCATCCACCAGCGCTCCGACGTGTGCGCGGTGCCCGCCGCGGGCGTGGTCGCCGAATCGATGGTGGCGCTGGTGCTGGCGCAGGCCGCGCTGGAGAAGTTCGGCGGCGACTCGCTGGCCGAGACCCTCGACAACATCACCAGTTACGTCAAGCGGATCGGCAACCGCCCGCACGTGCCCGCGGACAGCCGCACGTCGTGACCGGGCAGGGGCAGGAGGGGGCCGCGGAGGACAACGACGCGGGCCCCCCATCGAGCGTCGGCGCCGAAGGGTCCGCCGGTGACTCGTCCGGCACCGTCGGCCAGGCCGTCGACGCCGAGGTGAGCGTGCCTCGCGCGCGCGTCGTGCTGATCGGGCCGCCCGGCTCGGGCAAGTCGACGATCGGGCGCAAGCTGGCCAGGGAACTCGGGGTCGAGCTCTACGACACCGACGCGGGCATCGAGGCCGACACCGGCCGCACCATCCCCGAGATCTTCGCCACCGACGGTGAACCGGAGTTCCGCCGGATCGAGGAGGAGGTGGTGCGCCGGGCCGTGCTCGAACACGACGGCGTCGTCTCCCTCGGCGGCGGGTCGGTGCTGTCGGCGCAGACCCGCGAGGTGCTGCGCGCGGCGACCGTGGTCTACCTGGAAATCAGTGTGGGCGAAGGACTTCGGCGCACCGGTTCGAGCAATGCCAGGCCGCTGCTCAACGGCGACGATCCCGGCGCCAAGTACCGCGAACTGATGCGCATCCGGCGCCCGCTCTACCGCGAGATCGCCACCGTCCGGGTGCGCACCGACGGGCGCAGTCCCGGCCGGGTGGTGCGGATGATCCTGGCCAAACTCGGCCTGGAATCGGTGCGCACCGACCTCGAGGCCGAGCGCACCGCCGGTGGAACCGGCTCTGCCGCTTCGGGTTCGGTCACCAGCAGGCCCGGTATCGGCAGCAACCGGTCCAGGGTGCGGCGGCGTGCCAGGGCGCGCGCCGCGGCCGCCCGCAGAGCGAACGAGCAGAACACGATCGACCGGACCGGTTCGGCGGCAACACGATCCGGGACCGACACCGCACCGGCCGGTGACGCCGCGGGCACTCGCAGCGGCACACCGCAGGGCGAGGCCGCCGGTGCGCGGACGACCGGTACCCGACGGTCACGGCGGACCAGATCCCGCCGTGGCGGTGTCCGCATCCGCTCGGCCGCGGGGACGAACCGCGACGCCGACGGCAGGGCGGCAACGCGTGCCGCGGGAACCGAGCAGTCCGGTGTGGCATCACCGGAGCGTCCGGCGGGCAAGCGCACCGGCACACCCGCGGCGACCGGCGAGCGGACCGGAGCGGGCCAGTCCGGCGAGGCGGACCGCGCGGCGACGCAGGGCGATCGCACCCGGCGCAACAGGCCGCGGCGACGCGGCGGCAGACGCAAGAACAACGACCAGAAAGAATCGGAGCAGCGCACGTGACAGAGCCGACCACCATCCAGGTCCGCACCGCCGACCCGTACCCGGTGATCATCGGCCGCGGGCTGCTCGGCGACCTCGTCGAGGCGGTCACCGCGGGCAACGCCGTGCGGACCGTGGCGATCTTCCATCAGCCGCCGCTGGCCGAAACCGCCGAGGTGGTGCGCAAAGCACTGGCCGACACCGGGATCGACGCGCACCGCATCGAGATCCCCGACGCCGAGGACGGCAAGGACCTGGCCGTGGCCGGGTTCTGCTGGGAGGTACTCGGCCGGATCGGGCTGACCCGCAACGACGCCATCGTGAGCCTCGGCGGCGGCGCGGCCACCGACCTGGCCGGCTTCGTGGCCGCCACCTGGATGCGCGGTGTGCGCATCGTGCACGTGCCGACCACGCTGCTGGCGATGGTCGACGCGGCGGTCGGCGGCAAGACCGGCATCAACACCGAGGCGGGCAAGAACCTCGTCGGCAGCTTCCACGAGCCGAGTGCCGTGCTGGTCGACCTCGCCACCCTGGAGACAGTCCCCCGCAACGAGATCGTGGCGGGCATGGCCGAGATCATCAAGGCCGGTTTCATCGCCGACCCGGTGATCCTGGACCTCATCGAGGCCGACCCGGAGGCCGCGCTCGACCCCACCGGTGACGTGCTGCCGGAACTGATCCGGCGGGCCATCCAGGTCAAGGCCGACGTCGTCGCGGCCGACCTCAAGGAGTCGAGCCTGCGCGAGATCCTGAACTACGGGCACACCCTGGGCCACGCGGTGGAGCGCCGCGAGCGCTACCGCTGGCGCCACGGCGCCGCCGTGTCCGTCGGCCTGGTCTTCGCGGCCGAGCTGGGCAGGCTGGCCGGTCGTCTCGACGACGCCACCGCCGACCGGCACCGCACCATCCTGGAGAGCGTCGGCCTGCCGGTCACCTACGACGGTGACGCGCTGCCGCAGCTGATGGACGCGATGCAGACCGACAAGAAGACCCGCTCGGGTGTGCTGCGTTTCGTGGTGCTCGACGGCCTGGCCAAGCCCGGCCGCCTCGAAGGACCGGATCCGTCGCTGCTGGCGGCGGCCTACTCGGCGATCGCCCGCGAAGGTTCCACCGGCGGCCCCATCCTGCTCTGAGACGTGTCGGGGGGGGGGGGGGGGGGGGGCGCCGGCGCCCCCCCCCCCCCAGACCCTGGGGGGGGGGCGGGCGGCGGGGCGGTGGGGGGGGGGCGCGGGGGCTGGCT
>NZ_JBHXMY010000275.1:4245-7690 GCF_042720195.1 Nocardia sp. NPDC058497
CCGCCTCGACGCACCGGATCCGTCGCTGCTGGGGGCGGCAAACACCGCTAACGCCCGCCACTGTACCACCGGGGCCCCAAACCTGCTCTTAGACGTGTCTTGCCCGGCAGGAAAACCCTGCCGGGCACGATCACCACGAGTCTCAGGTGGCGGGCGCGAACTCCGGTTCGGTGACCCGAGCAACGGATTCGGTGGTGCGCCGCGCGCGGCGGCGACCGACCGCGACACCGGCCAGCGCGGGCAGGAAGATCAGCAGCATGACGAACGAGGCGGCGGACGTCAGTTCGAACAGCGCCCCGGCATCGCCGAGTTCGATCCTCGGCACCTGATCGAGCACCCAGCACACCGCGCCGCTGGCGAGCCCGGCGACGGCGCCGGCGGCCAGCCAGCGCACGGTGAGATCGGCGGCAGTGCCCGAACGGCCGTCGCGCATGCCCCAGGCCACGGCGACGGCCACGATCACCACGAGGCAGCCCGCCCGCCAGATCATGCCGTAGGTCGGCGCGGACGCCATCGCGAATCCGAGCAGCAGCCGTAAAGCGACGACCAACGCGCCGAGTACGGTGGCTCGCAACACCCAAGCGGTCATGAGCAACACCTTAACCGGTAAGAACTAGAACAGGTATCAATTCTGCGGATCAGGTGCTCGCGAGCGCCGCGGCCATCTCCGCGCGCGGCGCTGGCAGGCCGGTGAACTGCTCGACCTGACCGTAGGCCTGGTTCAGCAGCATCTGCAGGCCGCTGACGACGGTGTGCCCGGCCGCCTCGACCGCGGTGGCCAGCGGGGTCGGCCACGGGTTGTAGATCGCGTCGAGGACGACCGGCGCGACGGCAACGGCCTCGGCGATCGCGGCAGCCGCCTCGGCGGGCACAGTGCTCACCGCAGCCCCCGCCGACGCGCACACCGCCCGCACCCGTTCCGCGTCGAGCGGCACGACCGACGGCCGCATGCCGAGCTGTTCGGCCAGCGCCACCGCACTGCGGGCCCGGCCTGCATCGCGCGCGACGACGGTGACCGTCTTCGCGCCCAGTTCCGACAGCGCGAGCAGCGCGGGCCGCGCCGTGCCGCCCGCACCGAGCACCACGGCCTCGTCGATCGCCTCGACACCGCCGCCGCGCAGGGCGCCGAGCACGCCGTCGACGTCGGTGCAGTCCGCCCGCCACCCTGTCTCGGTGCGGACCAGGGTGTTGGCCGAGCCGACCAGCACGGCCCGCTCGGTGCGCTCGCCGGCGAAGGCCAGCGCGGCTTCCTTACCCGGCATGGTCACCGACAGCCCGACCCATTCCGGGCCGAGGCCGCCGACGAGGCCGGGCAGCCGCGCGGCATCGCATTCGACGCGCTCGTAGCTCCAGTCGAGACCGAGGGCACGGTAGGCGGCCAGGTGCAGCTGAGGCGAACGCGAGTGCGCGATCGGCTTGCCGAGCACCGCCGCCTTGCGACGCTCAGCCACCGTAGGGCCGGGAGCTGTCGAGGATGCCGCTGCGCTGCGCCTGGGAGACCAGACGCAGGTGTTCCTGATAGCTGTCGGTGAACAGGGTGGTGCCCTCCTTGTCGACGGTGACGAAGTACAGCCACGCCCCCGGCTCCGGATTCTCCATGGCCCGCAACGCCTCCAGCGACGGTGCCGCGATCGGGGTCACGGGCAGGCCCTGCATCGCATAGGTGTTCCACGCGGTTTCCGTGGCGCGGTCGGCGTTGGTGGTCGCCACCTCGGTGGTGTCGAGGGTGTAGTTCACCGTCGAGTCGAACTGCAGCATCTGGTCGACCTTCAGCCGGTTCACGATCACCCTGGCCACTTTGCCCATGTCCTGCGGCTTCGCCTCACGCTCCACAAGGGAGGCGGCGATCAGGGTCTGGTACGGCGTCAGGCTCGTGGCGGCACCCGACTGCAGCAGTCCGGTCGACTCGTAGCGCTGCACACTCGAGGTCACCAGCTGCCGCAGGATCTGCTGCGGTGTCCCGCTCGGGTCGAAATCCCAGGTGCCCGCCGCGATCAGACCTTCGAGCTGCCGGGACCGGTCCGGGGATTCCCGCACGCCCTTCATCGCCCATTCGGGCACGCCGAGTCCGGCCAGGTCCATGCTCGCGCCCGCGGCGTCGAGCTGTTCGTACGTCACGCATTTCTTGTCGGTGCCGTAGCAGCTGGCCTGGGCGACCTTGCGGTAGATGCCGTCGTATCGCCCACCGGTGCTCGCGTCGTGCTTGTCGTGCAGCAACCGGCCCTCGGAGACAGTCACATTGCCGACGCGCGACTTCCCGCCGACCAGCGTGGCGACGGCGTCGGCGGCCGGGCTGTTCACGCCGACCGCGTAGTAGCCGGGCTGCACGCTGTTCATGCCCGAGTTCCGCACGGCCGCTTCGTAGAAGGCTTCGCGGCTGGCGACCACGCCCTTGTCCTTCATGGTCCCGGCGATCTGCGTCGCGGTGTCACCGGAATGCACCTGGACGATGACGAGCGCACCGGGCGGGCCGGCGAAATCCTCAGGCGGGGCGAAGCTGCTCATCAGCTTGTAGCCGGCGAAACCGGCGGCGGAGACGAACAGCACGGCCAGAACCGCGCCGACGACCCAGAGATTGCGACGGCGGCGTTTACGCTCGGCCGCCTTGCGCGAGGCGATCCGCGATCGCTTGCTCCGCCCCGACGGACCCTTGCCACGGCCCGAGGCCTCCTTGCCACGCCCACGCACGGGCTTGGCACGCCCGGCGGCGCCTGCCCGGCCCGCGGGCGGCCCCTGGCCGACACGACGGGACGCCACAGCGGCCGGCTCGGGTTCCGGCTCGGGCTCGGGCTCGTCGTCGTAGACCTCGTCCTCGTAGCGCGGGATGACATCGGTGCCGTCATCGTCGTCCCAGCCGGGAGGCTGCTCGGCCGCGGGCGGCTCGTCGCGCGCCGCGCGGGCATCCAGGCCCCAGTCGTCGCGCCGGGGGTAGCGCCGATCAGCTTCCCGCGCCCGGTAGCGTTCCTCGGCCCTGGCCCATCGGTCGGTCATGCATCATCTCCGACCACGCTTGCCGTGTCTGCTGCGTCCTTCAACACCGAACTCCGCTCGTCCAACCATCCTTGCAGGATCGACACGGCTGCCGCCTGGTCGATCACCTGCCGCTGGCCACGTGCGCGAACTCCGCTGTCGCGCAGCGCACGTGCAGCAGACACCGTAGTCAAACGTTCGTCGGAAAGGCGTATCGGAATCGGGTCGATCACCCGGCGCAACTCACGGGCAAACTTACGCGCGATGGTGGCCGCTGTCCCGTTTTCACCGCGCAACGTGCGCGGGAGTCCGATGATCACCTCGACGGCTTCGTACTCCCGCACAATCTCGGCAATTCTTTTGATGTCGGCGGGTGGACCGGCCGCGCGCCCACCGGACTTCGCCGGTTTGGCGCGCGGCACGGTCTCCACCGGAGTCGCGAGGATACCGTCGGGGTCGCTCGAGGCGACCCCTG
>NZ_JBHXMY010000276.1:0-7390 GCF_042720195.1 Nocardia sp. NPDC058497
CTGTGTGTGTGTGTGTTTTTGATAACCCCCCCCCCCGGGGGGGGGGGGGGGTGTGGGCGAGAGTTCCGCCCCCCCATCCGCGCGAAGGCGTACAGCGCGTGCACCGCACGTCGCCGCGGCGGCGTGAGCAAGGTGGTCGCCCGGTAGTACGTGCGACCGTGTTCGGCGGCGATCCGTCGACAGCTCGCATACGCCGTATCGAGCGTGGTCACCGTGCCGTGTCCGATGCCCGGCACATTCTCGCTGTTCCGCATGCCAACACGCTGTGCGAGGTCAGCGACCGCACCCGGACGCCGATCTCTCATGCCCGGACGGTGGGCGCCGGATCCCTGGTGACGGGCTGGGAACTGGCCGAACGCAGGTGCAGCGGGTCGACGATGCGCAGCGACAGCGCGGCGACGACGGCGGCGAAGATCGCGAGTGCGACGTGCCAGAAGTTGTACAGCCCGAGCGACCCGTCGGGCTGGAACACCAGCATCAACCAGGTGCAGATGCCCACCAGCCACTGCAAGCTCAGCGTCGAGAGCGCGAACCCGGCGGCCAGCGCCAGCGGCCACGAGTAATACCAGGGCAGCGCGGCGGGGGAGAGCAGCACGATCGCGACGAACGCGATGATGATGCCCATCACGGCCTCACGCTCGCTGTGCCGGAACCGCCACCAGGTCGCGACCAGCAACACGATCAGGGCGACCTGGCACAGTTTGCGGGTCGCCCACAGCACCGGGTCGAAATCGAGCGGCGTCACCCAGGTGACCATATACGCGAGGATCGTCGGCAGCGACAGCCAGTTGATGATTCTGTTCGAGCCCTGCAGCGCGGTGACCCAGCCGAAGCCGACCCCGGCGATCACCGATGCGGCGCCGAATACCAGCGCGAACACACCGACGCCGATGCCGGCGATCTTGGTGAACACGAGCAGTGGATGCGGCATATCGGCGGACGGTCGCGCCGCGTCCGGGTGATTCTGGTCCTCGGCAGGTCCCACGTCGGAGTCCGCGGCGGCCCGGCGCTCGGCGGCCCGGCGTTCCTTCTCGTGCAGAATCCAGATCCACACCAGGAACGGCAGCGCGACGCCCGCGGTCGCCTTGATCGCGACGCCGATGGCGATGACGACAATGCCCGCCACATGATGGCGTTCGAGCACCAGCGCGATGCCGGCGCACATCAGCCCGACCATCAGCATCTCGTTGTGCACGCCACCGATCAGGTGCACCAGTACCAGCGGGTTGAGTACGGCCAACCACAGCGCCACGGTCGGCTTCCCGCCGAGATGCTTGGTCAGGTACGGCACTGCCCACATCATCAGCGCCAGTCCGGGCAGCATGACGATGCGCAAGGCGATGGTCCCCGCGATCACATTGTCGCCGGTGAGCGAGGTGATCGCGCGGCCCATCAGCAAGAACACCGGCCCGTACGGTGCGGTGGTGGTGGTCCAGACCGCACTCACGTTGTCCAGCAGCACACCAGGATTGGCGACGGGCCCCACCTGATAGGGGTCGAAACCGTCGCGGAGCAGCGCGCCCTGGGCGAGGTAGGAGTAGACGTCGCGACTGAACATCGGTGCCGCGAACAGCAGTGGCGTGACCCAGATTCCGACGATCGCCCGCAACTCGTTGAGGGTGACCGTCGACTCGCCTTTACCGATCGTGGTGCGACCGAGCCGAACCCACGCGGTGATCATCATCAGCACGCCGACCCAGACAGCGATCATCGACAACGCGTATCCGTGGCCGAATCGCAGCCAGGACAGGTGCAGCGCCTCGAGCAGCGGATCGTGTTTGCGGACTGCGCCCGCCCCGAAGCCGCCGAAGGTGATCATCGTGGCGCCGAAGAAGCCCAGGAGGGCCGCGTGGCCTTCGGGACTCCGGAGGAAGTCGCCTGCGGTGCGCAGCCGGGTCCGCACGCCGGGATCGGGGCGATCGGGTAGGTGACGCTGGCGCTCGAGAGTGCGCGTGTTGTCCATGGTGCCTACGGTCGTCTCGGGGGGCGGCATATGCGGTCGGTCCCCCCGGATGGTCGGCGGTCGCAACCGCGAGCTGATAAGTCGGCCGTCAGTTTACGGCTTCAACTTGGAACACTAACCCGGTGGTCGGTCGCGTTGCGCGCCCGGCTGCCGGTGATTCGTGCCGCGGCCAGCTTGCCCGACAGCAACGTGGTGGGCACACCCACCCCCGGAGTGGTGCCGCAACCTGCGAGAACGACGTTGTCCACGCCCCTTGGCAGATTGCGTGGCCGGAACGGGCCGGTCTGGCGGAACAGGTGCGCGATCGAGAACGGTGTGCCCGCGATCATGCCCTGGGCGGCCCACGTCGCCGGTGTGTCGACGTGGTCGACCCGGAATTGCTCGGTGATCCCGGTGTAGCCGCGCCGTTCCAGCTCCGCGAGCAGCTCGCCGAGATAGGCGGGGCCGAGGTGATCCCAGTCCAGCGGCGCGGCGTCCAGGTTCGGGCACGGCGCGAGGACCGACAGCGGTTCGTGACGGCCGTCGGCGCGGTCGACGAACTGGCCGGGATCGGTGAGCGCGGGCCTGGTCAGCAGCAGCGACGGATCGCTCATCAGCTTCCCCCGCCCGCGGCGCGCGGAGATCTCGGTGAACGTCGTCGCCCAGGCGGCGCCGAAATCGATCGTGTGATGCGCCTGCACCGGCCACTGCGCGGCGACCTCGGCGGGCACGGTGCCGTGCGCGACCACCGCCGACGGTGACGCCCGCAGACCACGGCGATACCGCAGGCCGAACCGGGGCAGCGAACCGAGATCGGCGGTGACGACCACGGCATCGCACGCGAAACCGCGGCCGTCGACGGTACGGACCGCCTCGGCGCGCCGCGACGTGCCCGCCGTGTAGTCGATCCCCGCGACCTCGGCCTCGAGCACCAGCCGTCCACCGGCGGCGACGAACGCCTCGGCCAGCGCGGCCGTGATCGCCCGCATGCCGCCCTCGGGGAAGAAGACACCGAGGCAGGTGTCCATGTTGGGGATCGCGCCGTAGAGCGCCAGCGCCTTGTCCGGCACCGTCCCCGCGTAGAGCGCCTGGAAGGTAAACAGCCTGGCCAGGCGCTCGTCACGCAGGTAGGAGCGCACCCGCGGTCCCAGCCTGCCGAAACCGCCGAGCCGGACCAGCGTCGCCAGCGAGGCACGGGAGCGAGGGCTGCGCACCAGGTCCAGCGGCGAATCGAAGTTCGCGTCCATGAACTCGTCGTATTCGGCGCCGTAGATCCGGCCCAGCCAGTCCCGCAGCCGCCGGTAGTTGCCCGCCTCGGCCGGTCCGCAGGTGTCGGCGACCTCGGCGGCCATCGCCGCGGCGTCGTCGAAGACGCGAATGTCGCTGCCGTCGGCGTAGCGCGCGTGATAGGCGGGCGCGAGGCGGTGGATACGCAGGCCGACGCTGTCGCGCGAGTGTCCGACGGCGGCCAGCGCCTCGTCGATCAGTTCCGGCAGGGTGAGTACCGTGGCGCCGCTGTCGATCTCGTAGTCGTCGAACCGGTACCGCCCGACCCGGCCGCCGGGATGATCGGCGCGTTCGAGCACGGTGACCTCGACGCCGGCACCGCGCAGGTGCAGCGCCGCGGCGAGACCGGCCAGTCCCGCGCCCACCACGACGACATGATTCGCTTGTCCCACAACGCTTTTCATATCAGCCTCAGGCCGCGCGGCGGGTGGCGGCCAGCGCCATGTCGTGCAGCAACTGCTTGGCCTGGGGGCTCGCGCTGCTGGCCGCCACGGCGCGCAGGCCGGTGTCGGTGAGCTCGGTGATGCGGCGTTCCACGTCGTCGACCGCGCCGAGCTCGGTGAGCAGCGCGCGCAGCCGATCCACCGCCGCGTCGTCGAGGTCGGTGCCGAGCCCGGTGCGGATCAGTGCCGCCGATTCCGGATCGGCCCGCTGTAGTGCCTCCGCGATCAGCACCGTGCGCTTGCCCTCGCGCAGGTCGTCGCCGGACGGCTTGCCGGTGACGGCCGGGTCGCCGAACACGCCGAGCAGGTCGTCGCGCAGCTGGAAGGCGATGCCGACGTCGGTGCCGTAGGTCCGCAGCGCCGCCACCAGGTCGTCGTCGGCGCCCGCCAGCGCGGCGCCGAGATGCAGCGGTCGTTCGATCGTGTAGGCGGCGGTCTTGTACCGGTTGATCCGCAGCGCGGCCTCGACCGATTCGTCGCCACCGGCCTCGCCGTTGATGTCGAGCAGCTGCCCGCCCAGTACCTCGGTCCGCATCCGCGCCCACACCGGCGCGAACCTGGCCAGCGCGGCCGGGGTGAGCCCGGCCTCGTGTACCAGGTCGTCGGCCCAGGCCAGGGCCAGATCGCCGATCAGGATGGCGACGGCCCTGCCGTACTCGGCGCCGTCACCGGGCCAGCCCGCCGCGCGATGCCGGTCCTCGAAATCGATGTGCACGGTCGGGAAACCGCGCCGGGTCTGCGAGGAGTCGATGATGTCGTCGTGCACCAGCGCGCACGCCTGCACCAGCTCCAGCGCCGAGCAGGCGGTGAGCACCGTGGCCGCGTCGGGCCCGGCCGGGTCGCCACCGGCGCCGAGCCAGCCGGTCCAGGCGAAGCCAGGCCTGGTCCGCTTGCCGCCGCGGATGACGAACTGTTCCAGCGCCTCGGCGGCGTCGACGAACACCGGCCCGAGCGGGTCGACGATCTCGCGCCGGGTGGCGAAGAACCCGGCCAGCACCTGCTCGACCGCGGCGACGAAGGTGGGCGTGCCCGGCGTGAGCGTGACGAAGTCGACCGAGGCCGCCGTGTCGGCGACGGACCGGGAAAGCGGGGTACCGATTCCGGCGGACAGGGTGGCCTCCAGGTGCGGAAGTGGGCGAGCGGATGGACCGGGGTCGCACGCGGCGGTGCGATCACCGGCGTCTGGTCGCAGAATACGCGGGTGGCGCGGGGGTGTCGTCGGCGCACACGGCCGCTGCGACCGACCCCACACCTGGCGATTCGGCGGTGTCCGGCCTGCGCGTCCACCGGACTTGACGGTCGCGCGGCTGGTCCGTGCCCGATTCCGGCTGGCGCGGCCCCCCGTTTCCGGGTGGGCGCAGCGGCGTCGTGCCGTCCCACTACACTGAACCGGTGACTTTCGACAATGGACGGGGACGTTCGACCCCAGATCGACCCGCCCAGAAGCAGCCGATCGTCTCGAACACCCCCTCGGTGGTGCAGAGCCTGCGCACTCATTCGGGCAGCGGCGTGCCGTTCTCGGTCGAGTTCAACCCGCCACGTGACACGGCGGGCGAGGCCAGGCTGTGGCGGACGGTGCGCGAATTCGAGCGCATGCACCCGGCTTTCGTGTCGATGACCTACGGTGCGGGCGGGTCGACCAAGGACCGCACCGTGCGCATCACCGGTGAGCTCGCCACCGAGACCACCCTGCTGCCGGTCGCCCACCTCACCGCCGTCGGCCACAGCATGGGCGAACTGCGCGCGCTGGTCGGCTCCTATGCCGACTCCGGCATCCGCAACCTGCTCGTGCTGCGCGGTGACCCGCCCGGCGATCCGCTCGGCGAGTGGCGCAAACACCCCGAGGGCGTCGAGTACGCCGAGGAACTGGTGCGCATCGTGCGCGACCTCGGCGACTTCCACGTCGGTGTCGCCTCGTTCCCCCAGGGCCACCACCGCTCGCCCGACCTCGACCACGACACCCGCCACCTCGCCGCGAAACTGCGTGCCGGCGCGGAGTATTCGATCACCCAGATGTTCTTCGACGTGGAGCACTACCTGCGCCTGCGCGACCGGGTGCTGGCCGCCGACCCGATCGAGGGCGCCAAGCCGATCATCCCCGAGCTGATGCCCATCACCTCGCTGCGCACGGTGCAGCGCGCCGAGGAACTCTGCGGCCGCCCCCTCGCCCCCGCGGTGATGGAACGCCTGACCCGCGCCGCGGGCACCGGCCCCGAAGAGGACAAGGCCGCCGTCCGCGCCGAAGGCATCCAGATCGCCACCGAAATGGCCCAGCGCCTCATCGACGAAGGCGCCCCCTGCCTGCACTTCATCACCCTCAACTTCGCCAAGGCCACCAGCGAGGTCCTCGCCAACCTCGGCTACGGCGTCACAGCGGCCCCGATCAGCGCGTAGCCGGTCAGTCCGGGCCGGTGTAGAGGTCGTCGACGCCGATCAGCGCGACCTCGGGATTGCGGTCGGCTTCCTGCCGGAGCGCATCACTGAATCCCGCACCGCTGAACAGCGCCAGCTTGCAGGCTGCGGTATTCCATCCGCGTTCGGTCAGCAAGGTGCGGGCCCGAGCGAGTCGTTCGAGGTGGTTCATGCCGACGGTGGTTCCCCACTTCGCCTCGCCCAGTAGGGAAATCGCGGGTGCGTGCCCCCCGTCACCGGGTTCGGTGACTGCCGCGTCGATCTGGATCTGGGTCCGCCGGTGCGAATCGGTCACCACGCCGCAGCCGACCGCACCGAATTCGGTGGTCAACTCGAGCTGGTCGACGCCGCCGGTCAACAGGAATGTCCGGCACATCTGCTCGAAGTGTGGTCCGGCTACCTGGGCGTTGAATCGCTCGGTCGATCTGCGCCACACCTGTTGTGCCTGACCGGTTTCCAGGCGGGCCCAAGCCGGGCGCATGACCGCTTCGTAGAAGGAGATCAGTGGCTCGGTGATGCGGTAGATCGACTTGCCGGACCGGAAGACATCCTGCTCGCGGCTGACGAGGTGGCAGTCTTCCAGCACCGTGAGCGGGTGGGAGATATCGACCGATTTGCGCCCGATATACCCGGCGATGCCGCCGCGGGTGTTGTGTCCCTGAGCGACGGCGGCAAGCACCGAGTGGTAGAGCGCGGTGTCGCGGATCTCGGCTTCTTCGGCGAGAAGGTACCTGGCCTCCCGGAACAGTGGACTCAACGGCGACAACACCGTTCGGCACAGCCAGTCGTCGAGGTCGGCGGCGGAGGTGGGCACGTCGTCGGCGAGGAACTGCCTGCGATAGGCGGGTGTCCCGCCGACGATGGCGTGCAGCCGCACGGCCAGTGCCGGGTCGTGCGCGGCATCCCAGAATTCGGCCGCGGCACGATATCCGAAGGGCTGCACCAGAAGTTCGAGTTGCGCTCGGCCGCGCAGTGGTGCGTTGGCCGACAGAAGCCCACCCATCACCGACATCGCGGACCCACACAGCAGCAGCCGGACACCGTTCGCCTCGGTCTGATACCGGTCGATCTCTCGCTGGACCAGTGACGGCAGTTCGGGCACGGCCTTGACCAGATAGGGGAACTCGTCGAGAACGACCAGCAACGGGCCTGCTGTCTGATCTCGTGCGCCGAGCGTGAACAGGAAGCTGATCGCATGATCCCAGTTGTCGAAGGCGATGGGCGCGCCCGCGCCGGCGAACTCACCCAACGCCGCCCCGAACTGCCGCAGCGATTCGGCGCCGGTCGCGGTGGTCGCGCCGAAGTA
>NZ_JBHXMY010000276.1:7400-7677 GCF_042720195.1 Nocardia sp. NPDC058497
CCCACAATCAACACCCCCCCCGCTTTAACCCCGCGGCCACTAACATTTTATTTTGGCCCCAGGCGCCCCCCCCCGCTGACGATGCCGAGCATCGCCGTCGGCGCCGTCCGCGACGCGAAGGTGACCAGGGCGTTCCACTCGGTGTCGCGGTCGAACAGATAGTCCGGCTTCGTCAAACCTTCCCCCAGTCATTAGGAGTGCAGTCCTTAGGAGTGTACTCCTAACATCTGCCGAAGGCGGACAAACGCCTTTCTCTGGCGATCAGCAGGGTCAGCCT
>NZ_JBHXMY010000277.1:0-7639 GCF_042720195.1 Nocardia sp. NPDC058497
GAATAGGTGCGGGCCTTCTTGGTCGGATCCAGCTCGAAGCGCTCGATCAGCTCGGCGCGCCTGGTCTGGTCGAGCCCGCCGCGCATCCGGGCCAGCAGGTCGATGGTCTCGCCCCCTGACAGCGACGGCCACAGCGTGACATCGCCTGGGACATAGGCGATCCGGTGATGCAGGGCGACCGCGTCGGTCCACGGGTCGCGGCCGAACAGCGCCGCCTCGCCGCCGGAGACGCGCAGCACGCCGAGCAGCACCCGGATCGTGGTGGACTTGCCTGCGCCGTTGGGGCCGAGGAACCCGTGGATCTCGCCGGGGCCGACCAGCAGGTCGAGCCCGTCGAGCGCGGTGAAGCGGCCGAAAGTCTTGCGCAGGTCATGGACTTCGATGACCCGATCGGTGGTGGGGGAGGGCATCGTCTACTCCTCGATGAGGCTGTCGAGCAGTGTCGAATCGGTCAGCATGCCTTGGGTGTAGAGCTCGAGCGCCGGGAAGGTGGTCAGGTCCGACAGGTCCCGGATCGCCTTGCGGTAGTCGAGTTTTCCGTCACGCTGCATTCGCATCTGCAGATAGAGGTTGGTGGCTCCGACATGGCAGAGCACGATGTATCTGGCCCGGGCCGCGGGATCGCGGCTCGGCTTGAGCTGGCCCGACTCGACGGCGGCCTGCATGTATTCCTCCGCGTCGGCGACCATGTGCTCCAGCAGGGATTCCGCCAGCGCGCCGCCGGCTTGGAAGCTGCGCAACATGTAGGCCACCAGCGGGGCGTACATCTCGATCTCGGCCAGTGCGGTGAGCATCCCGGCGGTGCCTGTGGAGCGGATGACCCGCAGTTTCTCGTCGCGAATGATCTCGAGCACACGATCGTCGCAGGCGGCGCGCAGGCCGTCCTTGGAGCCGAAGTGGTGATTCACCAAGCCGGGTGACACTCCGGCCGCCGCGGCGATCGCCCGGACACCCACACCGAATCCCTGTTCGCCGAACAGGTCGATCGCGGTATCGCGGATGCGGGCCGCGGTGGTCAGGTCGGGGGAGGGTCCTTGCGGTACGGGCTGTTGACTGAACACATGTTCAATATACTAAACGACTGTTCAATCGGCGAGCAAGAGTTTGCGTCGGCGAGTTTCGAGCCGCCGCCTCATGCGTGACCCGGGCTAGGGTCGAAGACATGGCTACCGGCACAACGACGACGGCAGAACATCTCCGCGCAGCGCTGGACGGACCGTGGCGCGCGGTGAGAGACCAGGCGCGAGTCCAGCTCGCCGACGACCGCTTCACCGGCGACGCGGAACTCGACATCCACGCGGCGAGGGCGCGCGTACTCGACCAGATGCGGGTCATCGCGACCATGGGTTACGCCGAACGCGGGTTCCGGCCCGGGAACGGGGGCACCGGCGACCCGGGCGGTGCGGTCACCGGCCTGGAGATGCTGGCCTACGCCGACCTGTCGCTGTGGGTGAAATCCGGTGTGCAGTGGGGACTGTTCGGCGGCGCGGTGGAGAACCTGGGCACCGAACGCCACCGCGACTACATCAAGCGGCTGATCTCGCTCGACCTGCTCGGCTGCTTCGCGATGACCGAATCGGGCCACGGCAGCGACGTCGCCAATATCGAGACCACCGCCACCTACGATCCGGCCACCCAGGAATTCGTGGTGCACACCCCGACACCGTCGGCCCGCAAGGACTACATCGGCGGCGCGGCCGTGCACGCGCGGATGGCGGCGGTGTTCGCCCAGCTGATCACCGGCGGGGAGAACAAGGGCGTGCACTGCCTGCTGGTGCCGATCCGCGACGAGCGCGGCGCCGACCTGCCAGGGGTGACCACCTACGACGACGGCATCAAGGGCGGCCTGCCCGGGGTGGACAACGGCCGCATCGTCTTCGACCAGGTCCGGGTGCCCAGGGAGAACCTGCTCAACCGCTACGCCGATGTCGACCCGGACGGCACCTACGCCTCCGAGATCGACAACCCCAGCCGCCGTTTCTTCACCACGCTCGGCACGCTGGTGCGCGGCCGGGTGAGCGTCGGCGGCGCCGCCGCGGCGGGCGCGCGGGTCGGGCTCAGTATCGCCGTGCGCTACGCGCTGGCGCGGCGTCAGTTCGCCGATCCCGACACCGGCGAGGAGACCCTGCTGATGGACTACCGCAGCCATCAGCGCAGGCTGCTGCCGCTGGTGGCCAAGTCCTTCGCGCTGGCCTTCGCGCAGAACGACCTGGTGCGGCGGATGGACCTGATCCAGTCCGGCAAGGACACCGAGCCGGGCGCCCAGCGCGCGCTGGAGAAGCGTGCCGCCGGCCTGAAGGTCGCCCAGACCCGGCACGCCACCCGCGCGATCCAGGAATGCCGCGAAGCCTGTGGCGGCGCAGGCTATCTCACCGAGAACCGCCTCGTCACGCTCAAGGCCGACACCGACGTGTTCACCACCTTCGAAGGTGACAATGTCGTGCTGACCCAGCTGGTCGCCAAGGAACTGCTCACCGCCTATTCCGACGAGGTGCGCGATCTCGACGCCCTCGGCTGGGTGAAGTTCGCCGCCACCATGGCGGGCGATGTGGTGCGCAAACGGTCCGGTGTCCGCCAGCTGATCCAGACCCTGCGCGACCGCAGCGACGACAGCGTCGACGACGGCGACCTGTCCAAGCGCTCGGTGCAGCTGCAGCTGTTCGCCGATCGCGAGGACTACCTGCTGCGGACCGCCGCGCACCGGCTGCGCGCCAGGGCCGCCGACACCGGCCCGTTCGAGGCGTTCAACAACGCCCAGGACCACATCCTGGCCGCCGGCGCCGCGCACATCGACCGGCTGGTGCTCGAGGAATTCGTCGACGGGATCGCCGCCATCGAGGACCCCGACGCCAAGGCGCTCGCCGAAACCGTCTGCGACCTCTACGTGTACGCCTCGCTGGAGGAGAACCTGGCCTGGTACATCATGCACCGGTTCATGTCGGTGGAACGGGCCAAGGCGGTGCGGCGCGGGGTCAACGAACTCGTCGACCGGCTGCGTCCGGACGCGCTGACCCTGGTCGAGGCGATGGGCGTGCCCGAGAAGATGCTGCGCGCCGAAATGCTGCACGACGCCAGCGTTTTCGAACGGAGCTAGCCGCGCGTCCTGGCTCGCGGCAGGTCCGCCAGCCAGCACAGGCCGATCGCCATCGCCGCGGCGGCCGCTGCCCCACCGAGCGCATCGGTGGGGTGGTGGTATCCGAGCTCGACCATGCCGGGTGTGATCGAGATCAGCGCGAGCACGGTGAGCGCCGCGACCTTGATCCGCGCCTTCAGGCTCGGCACCAGGCACGCGAAAGTCGTTGCGACAGCGACGAGATGGACGGTGTGGCCGCTCGGGTAGGCGAGATAGTCGTGGAGCTGCCTGTCCCACAACGGTTTCAGCAGCCAGGTGTTGATCGCCACCGCGACCTCGGGAACCACCAGCATGGTGACCGCCCGCCACCACTGCCGCCGCAGGGCGAACCAGCCGAACGCCGCGAGCAACAGGATCAGCACGACGGGACCGCTGCTCGGCGCGACGAGCACCTCGGCGAGGCCGGGGGAGAGCGTATCGGCGATGGGGTCGGCCACCGCGGAGTCGAGGTCGGTCGGCCCGTCGTCCGCGGGGAACGTCAGCGGGATCGCGGCCGTGACAGCGGCGCCCGCGCCGATCGCCGTCGCGCGGACGGCGGTACGCGCGGAAACCTCCTCGATCACGGACGCGACGACAAGCGGTGGCTCAGGCGGGACCATAGGTGAGCACCGCGGTCACCACGAACCACAGCACCCAGACGATCGCGATGATCATCCCGATCGCGAGCGTGATCCGCAGGAACGCGCGGCCGAAGTCGAGATCGCCGTCGACCCGCGGATACAGCTTCCACGGGCTGTACCAGGGCGCCACCAGACCGCGGTTCTGCAATTCGCGCTCGAGCTGCGCCTGTTCCTCGGCGTACTGCTCGGCCTGGGCCTGGGTGGGGCCGCCGTGCCACAGGGTCACATCGATCGGGCCGAGGAAGCCCTCGTTGAGCAGATCCTGGGGTGCGGGCAGATAGGGCAGGATGCCGAGGCCGCGGAACGCGATGGCGATGTCGTTGGCCGTCCAGAGGTTGTGTTCCTTCGCGGCCAGCATCTCGAAGTACTGTTCGACCCGGTGCGGATCGTCGGTGACGATCACGTCGAAGCTGGGATCGCTCCAGCCCTGGTGCACGTCGATCTGCGCGCCCGGCATCGGCACGATGACACCGAGCCCGTGCACCGCGCGCTGGCCGAGCCCGCGCGCCGCGAGATAGTTCTGCAGCGCGAAGGTGTGCTCACGGGAGCGTTCCAGCGGCGTCGACTTCTCGGCGCCCGCGAACCGCGCGAGCTCGCCGGAGACCATCCACGGGCCGTTGAGCGGGATCTCCAGCACGCCGTCCTGGCGCGCGGTGAAGGTCTCCGCCTCGATCACCACGCAACTGGTCGGCGTCCACACCACCGCGTCGAACTGGTGCAGCCGGTCGTCCTGGAACAGGCTGCAGTTGATCGTGGCGACGCCGTGCGGGCTGGACGGATCCTTCCAGGTGCGCAGCCAATCGATCAGTGCCAGCTCGGCATCGGTGCCTGCCGCATTCTGCACGCGCACGAGCATGGAGTCCGCCCTTCTGGGTCGTTGGCGCCGCGGGCCGAGAACCGTTGGCGTACATCGTAGCTCGATGACCGGCGGTTGCCGGGGAGGATACGGCCGGTGTTCAGCTCGGCTCGGCCTCGATCTTGCCCGCCGCGACGGCGGCGACCAGCTCGGCGTGATCGGCCTCGGTCCGGTCGGCGTAGCGCACCGCGTAGCGGGCGATCGCCTCGTCGAACTTGTCGTCGTCGGCTTCGAGATAGCCGGCCAGGGTGCGCGGGTCGAGCGAACGGGCGTGCGCCCTGGCCAGCAACGCCCCGGCGAGCCTGCCGTAGTCGTCGAGATCGTCGGCCGAGAGCCCGGCCGGGTCGATGCTGCCCTTGAGATTGCGGAACTGGCGCACGATGAAGGGGATCGAGCCGTCGAGCTCGATCGTCGTCCAGCCGAGCAGGATGTCGGTCTCGGACTGCACACTGCGCGCGCCGACCACGATGCGCTCACCCTCGTGCCGGGGCGCGGCAGGCGGCAGGAACGGCGCCAGCGCGGACGGCTTCGCCTGCTTGACCTGCAGTACCAGCGCCTCGCCGTCGTTGCCGTGCAGCAGTGCCACATAGCTGTGCAGGCCGACGCTGCCGGTGCCGACGATCCGGAACGCCACATCGGAGACCGCGAACCGGGCAAGCAGGTTGCGCCGGGACTCGCGGATGGTGCCCGCGTAGCGCTCCAGCCCGTCGATCACGGCCTCGGCGACGTGCTCGTCGACCGGGGTGAGGATCGGCGGATCGCTGACGAACCGGTGCTTGCTGATATCGGTCTCGTGATCGTCGAGGTGCTCGGTCCATTTCGCGACGACCTTGGCGCTGGTGTTCTTGCGCGCCTTCTTGGCGGCCTTCTTGAAGTCGTCGAGCAGATCCTCGGCCTTGGCCTCGGTCAGGATCGACTCGTCGTGCATCGCGGTCCAGGACTGCAGGAACGGCATGTCGGCGAGTTCGGCGACGGTGCGGCGGTAGGAGCGGGCGGCATCGCGCGCGGCGCGCACGCAGTCGTCCTCGTCGGCGCCGCCCTCGCGCCCGGCCAGCACGAGGCTGGCGGCGAGCCGTTCCAGGTCCCATTCCCACGGTCCCAGGACGGTCTCGTCGAAATCGTTGATATCCATGACGATCTCGCCGCGCTGGGTGCCGTAGAGGCCGAAGTTCGCGGCATGGGCGTCACCGCAGATCTGGGCGGGCAGGCCACTGTCCGGTCCCGCTGCGAGGTCGGCGGCCATGAGTCCGGCGGCGCCGCGGAAGAAGGTGAACGGCGAGGTGGTCATCCGGCCGATCCGCAGCGGGATCAGCCGCTCGATCCGCCCCCGGTTGCTCGCCTCGACGAACTCGAGCACGCTCGGCCGGTCCGGGCTCTCGGCCGCCCGGTCGCGGGCGGACACCGGGACCCGTTCCCTGGCGGCGCGGCCGCGTTCGCGCGCGTCCTCGGCGGAGACGTAGGTACGCAGATCTAAACCACTGTCGGACACAAGTGCCCAGGTTAGCGGTTCGCTGCCGGACAGGCACCGCGATCGCCGGGCAACCGAACGCGGCCGGAGGTTTCGGCGTGGCCGGATGGCGCGAGCGGGGGTCGGTGCGGTATGCAGGGGCGTGGCAACCGAATCGGGAACGCCGGGCACCAACGACACCGCAACCGGTGGCGTGTTCAGCGATCGCATCCTGACCGTGCCCAATGTGCTGAGCCTGATCCGGCTGATCGGCATCCCGGTGTTCCTGTGGTTGTTGCTGGTCCGCCATGCCGACGGCTGGGCGTTCGCGCTGTTGATCGCACAGGGCTTCACCGACTTCCTCGACGGCAAACTCGCCCGGCTGCTCGACCAGTCCTCCCGGCTGGGCGCCCTGCTCGATCCGCTCGTCGACCGGTTATACCTCGTGACGACGCTCGTGGCGTTCGTCGCACGCGGGCTGATTCCGTGGTGGATCGCGGTGATCCTGATCGGTCGCGATCTGATACTCACCGTGACCTTGTCGGTATACAAACGCCGTGAACTGCCCGCCCCCGAGGTCATCTACCTCGGCAAAGCAGCCACCTTCGCGCTGATGTCGGCGCTGCCGTGGCTGCTCACGGGGGAGATGGATTGGGCAGGGGCGGGTTTCGGCTGGGCCTTCGGCTGGGCACTGCTGATCTGGGGCACCGCGCTGTATGTGTGGACCGGGGTGCTCTACGTGGGGCTGGCGGTCGCGGTCGCGCGTTCGATACCGCCTGTGCCGCACCGCGGGAGCTAGTCGATACTGTTGCGTGCAACGTTGACGATGAAAGGACGTCCTGTGACCCGGACCCCTGAGGATCTGCGCTACACCGAAGAGCACGAATGGGTGCGGCGGACCGGCCCCACGGCGGTTCGTGTCGGCATCACCGACTACGCCCAGTCACAGCTGGGTGACGTCGTGTTCGTCCAGCTGCCCGATGTCGACAAGGATGTGACCACCGGCGAGAGCATCGCCGAGGTCGAGTCGACCAAGAGCGTGTCCGACATCTACGCTCCGCTGAGCGGGAAAGTCGTTGCGGTGAACGAGGATCTGGCGCAGGAGCCGGAGACGCTGAACTCCGATCCGTACGACGCGGGCTGGCTGTTCGAGCTCGCCTTCGACGACGAGGCGGCGCTGGATTCCGCCCTCGGTGAACTGCTGGATGCGGCGGGTTATCAAGGAGTTATCGGGGGCTGAAGCAGCCTTCACAGTTCTCCCTGCACGGGTGCGCCCCGGCAGGGTACGGTCAAAGCCAAGCGGATACGTCGGGGAATCGACGCCGGGATCTATTTCCTGGCGATGTGATCGCGCCGGTCGTGTCGCCGAATACAGCACCTGCTTGCATGGATAATCAGGTTCGAGGAGGAGAGAAACGGTGAGCGAGAACAGGGACCCGGGTTACGGGGAGACCGCGGCCGAGACGACGTCGGTCTTCCGCGCGGACTTCCTCAACGAGGTCGACGCGTCGCGCTCCGGAGAGCCGACCGGCGAACAGCCGGTGCAGGGCGTCGAGGGGGGGGCGGGCGGAGCGAGCCACCAA
>NZ_JBHXMY010000278.1:0-7623 GCF_042720195.1 Nocardia sp. NPDC058497
CAGACTCTTCACCGATGTACAGCACATGCGCGACCCCGACGGTTCCTACTGGACCGGACTGGTCTTCACCGACGGCAAACGCTGGCCGGAGGAGCGCACCACCTGGACCGCGGCGGCCGTCGTGCTGGCGGCCGACGCCCTCAGCCGGACCTCCACCGCCAACGGCATCTTCCGCGACGGCGTCCTCGACTGACCCCGGGTCAGTTGCAGGCGGCGGTGCGCTGCAGGATCCGCAGGGAACCGGTCACGGAGAGTTCGCGGAACTTTCCGCTGTCGAGGGCACGGCGATAGACGTTGAACGGCGCGCGGCCACCGTCGGCCGGATCGGGAAAGACGTCGTGGATCGCCAGCAGCCCACCACCCGCCACCCAGTGCACCCAGTTGTCGTAGTCGCGCTGGGCCGCCTCCTCGGTGTGCCCGCCATCGATGAAAAGCATCTGCAGTGGTGTCTGCCAGATGCGGGCGGCGGCCGAGGAGGAACCGATGATCGCGATGACGGTGTCGGTCAGGCCCGCGCGAATCATGGTGCGACGGAAGGCCGTCACGGTGTCGAAGACGCCGGTCTCCGGGTCGACCAGCGTGGTGTCGTGATACTCCCAGCCCGGCTGATGCTCCTCGGAACCGCGATGATGATCGACGGTGAAGACGGTCGCGCCGGTTTCCCTGGCGGCGGTGCCCAGATAGACCGCCGATTTGCCACAGTAGGTGCCGATTTCCATGATGGTTCCGGTGCCCACGTAGTCGCGGGCCGCCGCATACAGCGCGCGCCCTTCGTCGGGCGGCATGAATCCGGTGACCTGCTCGGCGAGGGCGAACAGCGCACCGGCCTCGGCGGAAATCTCGTCTACAGGTCCCATGCCTCACGCTAACACAGGAACTGGAATACAATCCGGACTACTGTCCAGCAAGGTGCTGGACGCGTCGAACCGCACAGGAGAATACCGATGAAGACCCGCCTCAACTGCCCCTGCGGAACCCTGATCACCGGCGTCGACGAAGACCACCTGGTCACACAGACCCAGGCGCACCTCGCCGAGAATCATCCCGACCACGACTACACCCGCGACGAGATCCTCTTCATCGCCTACTGACCCTGCTATTTCGCCGGCAATGTGTTCTGCAGCCCGCCGACCTCGGTGATCTGCCACCCCGCGTTCCGGTCGATGGTCAGCGAATAGGTGACGGTGGTCGCCGATCCACCGGGCGTCTGCGCGCTCGTGGAGACCACCGTGAAATACGCGTCGACCTTGTAGATTCCGCCGGACTCCGAGGTGACGGTCGCCGACAGCGGAGTCGCCGTCGAGGTCCACTGCAAGGGCAGCAGAATCTGTTCGAGCTGCGGTGCGGTGGCGTCGAACTTCGCGGCCTGTTGCGGGCTGGTGCCGGACCGCAGCCTGCCGAACCACGCGGCGACGTCGCGGTAGTCGATGGTCGACGCGCCGACGCCGTAGTCCGTCGCGATCTGCTCCGCGTGCCGGTTGTCGGCCGCGCGGGCGTCGCGCTCGGCGATCGGCCACCGCGCCGCGAGGTACAGCGACGCGAACGTGACGGCCGCGGCCGCGAGTACCGCGATGGTGACGACCACCAGGACGGTCGAGAGCCGGAACGACACCGTGCGCGGCTGCTGGTCGCCGTTGCCGGTCGTGGTGGTGGCTTCGGCGTTCGCTGTGCTCATGTTCTGTCCTTCGTCGGGCTACTTGACGGCGATGCGGAAATGCACGGTGCCGTCGGCGCCCACACTCTGCAGGGCTTGGTCGATCAGGGTGCTGATGTCGAGGGCGGGTGCCCGCGCCACGGCGTCGGTCACCACCGGTCCCAGGAGCTGTCCCAGTGGGGCGATGCTCGGCCCGATCTCGTTGATCAGGTCCGTCAGGCGGGCGAGGAACGGGACGAGTCCGTCGCCGGTGAAGTAGTCGTCCAGTGGACGGCTTTCGACGAGCGCCGACCCCGATTCGACGATGGCGCTCAGCGTGACGCCGAACTCGCCGAACTTCGGGCCCGCCGCGCCCAAGGACGGTCCGAGCCAATCCATGTCGGCGCCCAGTGCTTGCATATCGGCGAACAGGCGGCGGATGGCTTCGGTGCGGCTGAGCAGGGTGGCGGCGAGCAGGTTCGAGGACCGCTGCAGCGTCTGCATCGCCGTCTCGGTGCCGGCGAGCGCGCGATCGAAGGTGTCCACCAGGTTCGCGATCGCCTCGGGCCGGATCTGGTCGAGCAGGACGACCAGCTTGGCGGACAGGGTCGTGATCGTCATCGGCAGCTGAATCCGGTTCGTCGGCACGACCTGTCCGTCTTCCAGATAGGGTCCCGCACCGGATTGCGGCGCGAAGGCGATGTAGGGCTCGCCCAGCGCCGACAACTGTTCGATCCGGACACCGCTGGACATCGGGATGCGATGCCTGCTGTCGATCCGCAGGAGCACCAGCACACCGGCCGATCGGGTGCGCACCGACTCGACCCGGCCCACCCGGACACCGGCGAGCAGCACCGGGGAGTTCGGGCCGAGACCGCCCGAGTTGTCCAGGTGCATGTCGGCCGTGATGAAGCTCTGTCGCGGATCGAAGCCGAGCACACCGACCGACATGTATCCGACGCCGAGAACCAGGACCGCCGCGATCGCGGAGAGTGATACCGCCGCACGGAGATTCATCGCACCGCCCCGATCATCCGCAGGGTGTCGACGATGCGGGCGGTGCGTTCCTCGGGTGTGATCGCGGTCCGGCCAGGTGTGGGGGCGATGCCGATGTTCACCAGGTCCACCTTCGGACCCCGCGCCCCGAAGGGCACGAGCTCGGTGTTGATCAGGTCGATGAGTGTCTTCATGTTCGACGGCGATCCGGTGTCGAACACGCTGCTGCCGAACAGCATCGGCACCACGGCACGGGTGGTGTCGTCGAGCGAGGACAGCAGCGGACCGAGCCATTGCGCGCTGGGCGCGACCGGACCGAGGGCCGTCAGGACGAAGATGACGCCGATCTGCGCGTTCACGGCGTCGGTGGTGTGGTCGACACCGTAGGGCGTGAGGAGTTCGTCGAGCATCGGCAGGTTCTGCTGCATCCCCTCCTCGACCGTGGCTTCCATCCCGTCGAGCAAGGCGTCGATCGAGCCCAGACGCGTGCCCAGGTCGGTCAGGTCGGCGCCGAGAATGCCTGCGATGCGCGCGGTGTCACGGGGATCCTCGGGCATGATCCCGTTCGCCGTGCGGATAATGCTCTGGAAGTCGCTGACCGCGCCGCTGCCGATGAAGGTGGACAGCCCGGCCAGGATGTCCTCGATCGGGGGCGCCTGGGTGGTGTCCGACAGCGGGATGGTCGCGCCGGCTTTCAGGGTGCCCCTCGTCGCGTCGGCCGGTTCGCTCAGCGCGATGTGCACGTCACCGAGCGGGGTCTCCTGGCGCAGCACGACGGTCGTGCCCACCGGTAGCTGCACCGACTGCCGGATCTCGACATCGGCCACGACGTAGCCCGGCCGTGCGGCCTGGTCCGGGGTGGCAGCGACGGGGTCGACCAGGGTGAGGCCGGTCAGCCTGCCCACCCGGACGCCCGCCGCGATCACCTTGGCGCCCTGCGGCAGATTCAGCACATCGGCGAACTCGATCCGCAGGTGATAGGTCGGGCCGCCGACACCGGAACCAGGCATCGGCAGGTCGGCGGGCTGGAACCCGCATCCGGTGCCCGCGAACAGCATCGCGAGCACCAGCAAGCCGTGCACGGCGGTGCGCCGGAGTCGTCGTGTCATCGTGCGCTCACCGCCGCCAGCAGTACCGGAAGCGCCGGGATCGTCGTCGTGCCGTCGGCGGAGGCCGCGCATCGCTGGCCGGTGACGGCCTGCACCGCCGCGCAGATCTGGGTCGTGTCCTGCTGGGCGAGTGCGAGTTTCGGTGGTGCGTAACCGATGGTCAGCTGTCCGCTCACCGGGTCGACCGCACCGGCGAATCCGGTGGCGACGGCCGGGGTCATCGCGATCACGTCGGCCAGCGAGGCGACGCCTGCCGCGATCATGCGGGACAGATCGGGGACATTGTCCAGAGCGCGCAGGGCGGGTGAGCCGAACATCATGATCACGTCGTTGAGCTGCGGCAGCAGGTCGGCGAGGGTGGCGACGATCTGGATGATGGGCGGGAACGCGATGGTGACGATGTCGTCGAACGTCTGCGGCAGCCCGGTGACCGTGGTCTGCACCTGCGACCATCCACCGCGCGCTCGGTGGGCGAGTTCGGCGAGCGCGTCGAGGAGCTGGCCGAGGTGCCCGATCGCCGCGTCGGGCGCCGCCAGCGCCCGGCTCAGCGCGACGATCATGTCGTTGATCTGCTCGCCCGACCCCGCGGTGGCGCGGTCCAACGCATCGAGCCCCGCGCCGATAGCGTTGCGCTGCACCGGGTCTCCCGCACCGTTGAGTTGATCGGCCAGTCCGGCGATGGCGTCGAAGGTCTGGGACAGGCTCTTGGGCGTCAGCGTCTTGGTGATGCACTCCCCCGGCGGACGGCCGGGTCCCGCCGGTTCGGCGCCGATGAGTGCGAGCCGCCGATCGGCGATCAAGGTGTCGCTGACCGTCACCGCCCCGACATCGGGTGGCAGCTTGCGGTCGGCCCTGACGGTGAATTCGACTCGGGCCGACGCTCCCGCGATGCGGATGCCGGTGACGCGGCCGACCGGGACGCCCATGACGGTGACCGCGCTGCCCTCGTAGAGCCCGATGCTGTCGGGCATGTCGGCGCAGTAGCCGCGCATCGGCGGGTTCGGCGTGCTCAGCCGCAGACCGAGGGCACCCGCCAGCACGAGCGTGAGCACCACGGCGACCGACATGAATCCCCGCGATCCCAGGATCGACTTCATCGTCAACACCCACCTCCCGGTAGGGGAATGCACACGGCGGGGACCTGGATGGTCGCACCGGACTGGTCGACGGTCACCCCGCCGTCGGCGGGCAGCAGCGGAAGGAACCGCTGTTGCAGCGCGCGAACGGAATCCAGCAGCTCTCCCAGCCTGCCGCCGAGCTGCTCGAGCGCGGGGATCGCGTCGGCCAGCGGCTGTGCGCGCTGCTTCAACGAGGCATCCCAGGCCCGGCCCAGCGGCGTCACGTCCTGCAGGACCACGGCCAGGTCACGCAGGGATTGGGCCACCTGCACCTTGTTGGTCTGGATGATCTGCTCCAAAGTCCCCAGGGTGATGAGCAGCTTCGCCAGCACGTCGGCGTTCGTGTCGAGGGCGGTCAGGTACTCGTCGGCGATGGCGAGGGTGCGTGAGATGTCGGCGTTCTGCTCGTCCAGGATGGTGACCACATCGCCTGCCGCACGCACCGCGGCTCGCACGGCATCCGGACTCTTGTCGATCGAGGTGGACAGTGCGGCCAGGTCTTGACGCAGGATGTTCCCGTCGATCCGGCGCACCGGCGCCACCGCGTCCTGGAATGCCTGAGTGAGGTTGTAGGGCAGGATGACTCGCTCCCGCGGAATCACGGCCGCACCGAGTGGTTTCGTTCCGGCCGGGAGGACGGCGACGTAGTAGCCGCCGACGAAGGTCAGCATTCTGATGTCGAGGGTGGTCTGATCGCCGAGGAACGCGTCGGCGGCGACGGTGAAATCCATTCGGACCCGGTCGGGCAGCAAGGTCAGTGCGGTCACTGTGCCGACGGGGATGCCGGCGATGCGGACATCGTCGCCGGGACGGACCGAGCCCGCCTGGGTCAATTCGGCGGAATATGTGCGCTCGGGCGAAGTTCCGGTGACGTACACCGCGCCGATCGCGATCAGCAGGAGCACGGCCGCGCACAGTCCCGCGATCCCCCAGCGCAAGTCGCCGGCTTGTGAGTCACATCGGGGACCGTTCCTGCGCAACGTTATCGGCGGCACAGCACGACCCCCTGTCCGGCAAGCAGCACCTGCAGTGGTTCCGGCGCCGAGGTGTTGCCGTGCGTGCAGACGAGGTCGGGCCCGGTCTGCGGAACGGCCTGGGCCATCGCCTGGATCAGGCCGGGCAGGCTCTCGAACGCGGCGACCGCGTCGTGCGGGTCGGGGAAGGCCCGCTTCAGGGCGGCATCGAGATCTCTGTCCTGTTCACCGGTGACTCCGAGAACGGTGAGCATGCTCCGCAGTGGTTGCAGCACCACCGGAATCCCGGCGGCGAAGTCGACCAGGCCGGGCAGTTTCTCGGTGATGGTGATGAACAGGTTGGTCAGATTCGTCAGCAGCTTCATCGCGTTGCCCGACTTCCCGCCGAGATGATCGGCGACCTGGGCGAGGTTCGCGGCCAGTGTCGACAGGACGGCCTGCCGGTCCGACGCATAGCGGCTCAACGTGTCGATGGCGCCCAATGCCTGCCCCAAACCCGTACCGTCGCCCTGGATCACGGCGAGAATGCTCGTCGCGAAGCGGTTGAGGTCGTCCGGCGACAGCTGCGCCAGGACCGGCTGGAGTCCCTTGAACAAACGGGTGATGTCGAAGTCCGGCACCGTTTCGGCGGTACCGAAGACCGCTCCAGGGTCCCGGCGACCGCCCGGTTGCGGCGGCTGCCGAATCTCCAGGTACCGGAAACCGGTGAGGTTCTGGTAGCGGATCGCGATGGTCGCGTCGGTGTAGAGCACCCGATCCCGCACCACGGTGAAACGGACGCGGGCGAGCGCACCGTCGAGTTCGACGTCACGAACCTTGCCGACCTGCACACCGTAGAGGCGCACGTCGTCGCCGCGGCGCAGCCCGTTCGCGTCGGTGAACATCGCTGTGTAGGTGTCGGTTTCGCCATCGACGGGACGCTCGATCACCCGGAGTACGCCGACCAGTACGAGGCCCATCAGCGCTGTCGCCACGGCGACCCGGAGCAGCAGCGATCGTGTCGTCATCAGCGACCACCCGTCGCGGGAGGCGGCCCGAGGGTGGCGGCCAGCGGCGCGGCCAGTCCGGGTACCACATCGAGTTCGACCGCGGCGCGCAGCACCGGCCCCTGCGGGGTGTCCTGGAAGGAGGTGCCGAGCCGGGCGAGGAGTTCGGCGAGCTGCTGGGCGGAACGCTCCGGTGTGCTGACCGACCCGGACAGCCGGTCCAGGACGAGGGTCGTCATGGGCAGCAGTCCGCCGAAATGCTCCCTGGATGTGCTGAGCAGCTGGGTCACGGTGGGCAGGAGCTGGTATTGGATGTCGGAGAACATCCGGCCGAATTTCCCGAGGTGCTCGGGTGTACTCAGATACTCGTTGGTGTAGTCGGCGTACAGCAGCGTCAGACCGCCCGTCAGCATCGGTGGGAGGCCGGTGAGTGCCGAACCGAACTGTGCGAACAGGAACGACGGTGGCAGCTGCTGGGTTTCGGCGAACGAGCGGGCGGTCGCGCCGATCGCCTGCAGCAGTGGCGTGAACGCGTCGAGGTCGCGGGAGATCGTGGCGAGCAGTTCGGCGAGCTTCGGCGTGAGCACCTCGTCGGTGAGTTGCCCGGTGGCTGTCAGCAGTGCCGAGAGCGTGGCGTCGCGTACCCGGCCCGCGTCGCGGTCGGTCAGGTCGACGGTCGATCCGTCGATCAGGGCGGCGCCGCCCTCGGTGGAATGCAATTCGACAGCGCGGATGCCGAAGAGGTTGCCCGGCGCGTAGTCGACGGTGACTGTGTCGGTCAGCCCGAACAGCTGAGACCCGTTCCTG
>NZ_JBHXMY010000279.1:0-7612 GCF_042720195.1 Nocardia sp. NPDC058497
CTGTGCGGGTGGTGGGGGGGGGGGGGGGGGCCGGCCCCCCCCCCCCGCCCGCTAACCCGCGCCGCCCCCCCCCCCCCGCCCGGCCCCGCGCCCGCGCCGCCGCCCCGCGGAGCCGTCCGCGGGACACCCCGCCCCCCCCACCGCTCGGCCCCAATCCCACCGACCCGGCGCTGGTCACCGCGGGCACCGTCGTGGAGCTGGTGCACCTGGCGACGCTGTACCACGACGACGTGATGGACGAGGCCACGCAGCGCCGCGGCGCGGTCAGCGTCAACGCGCGCTGGGGCAACAACATCGCGATCCTGGCGGGCGACTACCTGTTCGCCCACGCCTCCCGGCTCACCTCGACACTCGGCCCCGACGCGGTCCGGATCATCGCCGAGACCTTCGCCGAACTGGTCACCGGCCAGATGCGGGAAACCATGGGCGCCAAGCAGACCCAGGATCCGGTCGAGCACTACCTGCGCGTCGTCTGGGAGAAGACCGGCTCGCTCATCGCCGCCGCGGGCCGTTTCGGCGGCACCTTCTCCGGTGCCGGCCCCGAGCACGTCGAGCGGCTGGCCCGCCTCGGCGACGCCGTCGGCACCGCCTTCCAGATCTCCGACGACATCATCGACATCTCCTCCTCGGCCGAACAGTCCGGCAAGACCCCCGGCACCGACCTGCGCGAGGGCGTGCACACCCTGCCCGTCCTCTATGCCCTGCGCGAGTCCGGCGCCGACGGCGACCGCCTGCGCACCCTGCTCGACCACCCGCTGGAATCCGATGCCGAGGTCGAGGAGGCGCTGGAGCTGCTGCGTCGCTCACCCGGCATGGCCAAGGCCAAGGAAAAGCTTCAGGAGTACGCAGACCTCGCCGACACCGAACTGTCCGCCCTCCCCGCAGGTCCGGCCAACGACGCCCTCAGCCGCCTGGTCCGCTACACCATCGAGCGGGTGGGCTGACCAGGAACTATCGCCGCCGCGCACTCGTTGACCTGACGCGAAGCAACACCAGATTTCGTGCGAACATGGGTAACTCGCCGGGTACGCCCAGATCTGTTCATGTGGTCGACCGCAGGCCCGACGCCTGACGAACCAAGCGCTTGACGACCGGCAAAAGGCGCGGGGAGGCGGAAATGCCCAATGGGATCAAGACGTTTGGATTGATGGTCGGGCTGTCGGCGTTGATCGTCGCCATCGGGGCGATGTTCCGCAGCCCGACGATCCTGATCATCTCGATCGTGCTGGCCGTCGGCATGAACGCCTACGCGTACTTCAACAGCGACAAGCTGGCGCTGAAGGCGATGCACGCGCAACCGGTCAGCGAACTGGAAGCGCCGGTCATGTACCGGATCGTGCGCGAGCTCGCGACCACGGCCCGCCAGCCGATGCCGCGGCTCTACATCAGCCCGACCAACGCGCCCAACGCGTTCGCGACCGGCCGCAATCCCCGGCACGCGGCAGTCTGCTGCACCAGCGGCATCCTGCAGCTGCTCGACGAGCGAGAGTTACGCGCGGTTCTCGGCCACGAGCTGTCGCACGTCTACAACCGCGACATCCTGATCTCGTCGGTGGCCGGCGCGATGGCCTCGATCATCACCGGAATCGCGAACATGGCCTTCTTCGCCAGCTCGTTCGGCAGCAGGGACGGTCAGGGCCCGAACGTCATCGCGGTGCTGCTGGTCTCGCTGCTCGGCCCGATCGCCGCGGGCCTGATCAAGATGGCGGTCTCGCGATCACGCGAATTCCAGGCCGATCAGTCCGGCGCCGAACTGACCGGTGACCCGCTGGCCCTGGCCTCGGCCCTGCGCAAGATCGAACGCGGCGTCCAGGTGGCCCCGCTGCCGCCGGACCCCAAACTCACCAGCGAATCGCACCTGATGATCGCCAACCCGTTCCGCGCCGGCGACCGCATCGCCCGCTGGTACTCGACGCACCCGCCGATGGACGAGCGCATCAGGCGGCTGGAGGAGATGGCGGGCGGCACCCACCGGCACTGAGCGCCGCCCCGCCGACTACCTGTAGTTGACGAACTGCAGGGCGATACCGAAATCCTCGCCCTTGAGCAGGGAGATCACGGCCTGCAGGTCGTCGCGCTTCTTGCTGCTGACCCGCAGCTCCTCGCCCTGGATCTGCGCCTTCACGCCCTTGGGGCCCTCGTCGCGGATCTTCTTGGAGATCTTCTTCGCCTTCTCGGCATCGATGCCCTGCACCAGCGTGCCGGTGATCTTGAACACCTTGCCCGAGGCCTGCGGCTCGCCCGCGTCGAACGCCTTCAGCGAGATGTCGCGGCGGATCAGCTTCTCCTTGAACACGTCGAGCGCGGCTTTCACCCGCTCCTCGGCGTTCGCGGTCAGCACGATGGCTTCCTCGCCGGACCACACGATCGACGCGTCGGTGCCCTTGAAGTCGTAGCGGGAGTTCAGCTCCTTCTCCGCCTGGTGCAGCGCGTTGTCGACCTCCTGGCGATCGACCTTGCTCACCACGTCGAATGACGAATCGGCCACACTGCGCTCCTGTCCCTCACGGTCTGACAATGGGTGCGCCGACAGGTGTGCCGGCCACCGAGACAGTTGTACCCGCATGCCTGGTCGGACCGTGCTCGCAGGGTCGTTGTGCAGGCGGTTTGCATTGGGGGTGTGGGTTCGTTGTAAGCTCTCAGCGCACCGGAAACGGCGCACAAGGCAGATTGCCCGAGCGGCCAATGGGAGCAGACTGTAAATCTGTCGGTGAAAGCCTACGTAGGTTCGAATCCTACATCTGCCACATCGAACCCCGTCGATCAACACGATCGGCGGGGGTCTTTGGTTGTGTGGCCCCCCGAAGTTGCGCCAGGCCGGTCGTGGGGTCGCTGGGTTGGCCCCGGCATTGCCTTGCCGCAACGCACTTCCGTACCTGCAAAACAAGCCTTGAGCTGGTGATTTGGTGCTCTAGCCAGGTAGTGTGTAATCTTCTTCAGGACGCCGGAGCACGGGGTCGCACTGATCGGTCCGCCGATACAGACTCTGTGCCACGTAGTCATGCCCCCTTAGCTCAGTCGGCAGAGCGTTTCCATGGTAAGGAAAAGGTCAACGGTTCGATTCCGTTAGGGGGCTCGCCGGATTGCCGGTGGTGACCGACTTTCCCGCCGGCCCACCGTAACAGGTCCGCCGTGGCGGTGTAGCTCAGTCGGTAGAGCAAACGACTCATAATCGTTGTGTCGCCGGTTCAAGTCCGGCCATCGCTACCAATAACGACTCAGCCCAGACCGGAAAGAAGGCATATCGTGGCCGCGAAGTCCACCGATGTCCGGCCAAAGATCACCTTGGCCTGCGAAGAGTGCAAGCACCGCAACTACATCACCAAGAAGAACCGGCGCAACGACCCGGACCGCCTGGAGCTGAAGAAGTTCTGCCCGAACTGCGGAACCCACCGGGCGCACCGCGAGTCGCGCTGATTCACCAGAACATTTGCCGAAGGCCGGACGAAAGTCCGGCCTTTGTGCGTTTTCGGGGTCGATACGGTACCCCTTCTGGGCGGTGTCTACACCCCCGGACGGCTTGTGAGCGGTCTACGTGTGAGTAAGGTCCACGTGGTGACACTGAACACCGGAACTGACGAAGCGGTCACCGCCGCAGCCGCCGAACCGCTCGATCCCGCAGCACACGCGGCGGCGATGGTCGGCCACCACTACCGTGTCGACGACTTCTACGAGGTCGGCCGCGAGAAGGTGCGCGAATACGCCCGTGCCGTGCAGGACTACCACCCGGTGCACTGGGAGGAAGACATCGCGCGTGAGTACGGCCACCAGGGCCTGCTCGCCCCGCTCACCTTCATCTCGCTGGTCGGCATCCTCGCCCAGCGCAAGCTGTTCGAGCGGATCGTCACCGGCTACGACCTGAGCCAGATCATGCAGACCGACCAGATCCTGGAGTTCCACCGCCCGATCCGGGTGGGCGACCAGCTGACCTGTGATGTGTACCTGCATTCCTTCCGGCAGGCCTTCGGCGGCGACATCATCGTCACCAAGAACATCGTCACGGCGCAGGACGACGAGCTGGTGCTCACCACCTACACCACGCTGGTCGGCCGCAGCGGCGCCGACATCGATCCGGCGATGTCGGACGCGGTCCGCAACATCCTCATGCACGGCCTCGAGGAGCCCGACCATCACGCGCCGGCCGAGGTCCCCACCGGGATCACCCCCGATCCGGTCACCAGGCAGCCGGAGCCGTCCGTCCCCACGCACGCTCTGTCCTTCGACAGCGTGGCCGCGGGCGATGAACTGCCGTCGCGCACCGTCCGGCTCACCCGTGGCGATCTGGTGAACTACGCGGGCGTGTCCGGCGATGCCAACCCGATCCACTGGAGCGACGAGATCGTGAAGATGGTCGGCCTGGACGACGTGGTCGCGCACGGCATGCTCACGATGGGCCTCGGCGGCGGTTTCGTCACCTCGTGGCTGGGTGATCCCGGCGCGGTGAAGGAGTACAACGTCCGGTTCACCAGCCCGGTCTTCGTCGGTGCCGAGTCCCCGGCCGAGGTCGAGTTCACCGGTAAGGTGAAGTCGGTCGATCCGGAGACCAGGGCCGCGGTCGTCACCATCACGGCGAAATCGGCGGGCAAGAAGATCTTCGGCCGCGCCACGGCAACCGTTCAGCTGTCCTGACCTGGTCGGCTGTACCGGATTGGCGAATACCGCACGCGGTAACGTACACTCGGGACTCTGGGGTCACCGGCTGCTGCGCGCTGATCTTCCCGGGGAGTAGATCCCCACGGAAGCGGCGCGCATGTTGTGTGACGCCAGAGCTCGATAACTGAATATCGACTGTGGTTGGACAACACAGCTCAGGCTGGTCCAACCGAAGGGGCGTAGCTCAATTGGCAGAGCAGCGGTCTCCAAAACCGCAGGTTGCAGGTTCAAGTCCTGTCGCCCCTGCCCTGAATGCCAGCGACGAGGAAGGATCGACGTGACGGACGAGCGGGATACTCGCGCCGAAGACGGCGACGACACCGCCGCTGCCACTCGGCCGAGCGGCAAGCGGACAGCTCGCCGTGCGCGCACGTCGGATGCTCCGGCGGACACCGGTTCGGTGGCCACGCTGGACCGGCCCTCCTTGCGCAAGGCAGACAAGACTGCCGGGAAGGCCAAATCGGGCAACCCGTTCAAGCGGCTGCTCAAGTTCCTGCGAGAGGTCATCGCGGAACTGCGCAAGGTGATCTGGCCCAACCGGAAGCAGATGGTCACCTATACGGCCGTCGTGCTGGTGTTCGTGGTCTTCATGGTCGCGTTCATCGCCGGGATCGACGTGGCGTTCGTCAAGGGTGTCGACTGGCTGTTCGGCTGATCGCCGACACCCACGCCGGTAGCCGATCGCGGGCCGGAACGGCGGAGTGTGCCTCCGCGCACCCGACCCGGCCCAGAGGATGTACGTGACGACACAGGAAGCGAGTGCCGAAGTGAGCACCCCGGAGAACGAAACAAACGCCGAGTTCCCGGTTGACGACACTGTCGTGGCGGAGACCGCCACCGACGAGGTCGAGGCCACCACCGAGCTCGCTGACGCCGACGCGGCCGACGAGGCCGTTGTCGAGGCCGCCCCCACCGAGGAAGATCCCGAAGCCGACCCCGTCGAGTCGATGAAGGCCAAGCTGCGCCGCGTCCCCGGCGACTGGTACGTCGTGCACTCCTACGCCGGCTACGAGAACAAGGTCAAGACCAACCTCGAGACCCGCGTGCAGAACCTCGGCCTCGAGGACTACATCTTCCAGGTCGAGGTGCCGACCGAAGAGGTCACCGAGATCAAGAACGGGCAGAAGAAGAACGTCAACCGCAAGGTGCTGCCCGGCTACATCCTGGTCCGGATGGAACTGAACAACGAGTCGTGGGGCGCGGTCCGCAACACCCCCGGCGTCACCGGTTTCGTCGGCATGACCGGCGGCGGCCCCGGCGCCAAGCCGACCCCGCTGACCATCAACGAGGTCGTGAAGTTCCTGGTCCCGGCCGGTGCGCAGGCCCAGAAGCGGGCGGCCGCCGCCGCTGCTTCGGCCGGTGCCGAGTCCGCCGCCGCGGCCGCGGGCAAGCCCGTCATCGAGGTCGACTTCGAGGTCGGCGAGTCGGTCACCGTCATGGACGGCCCGTTCGCGACGCTGCCCGCCAGCATCAGCGAGGTCAACGCCGAGCAGCAGAAGCTCAAGGTGCTCGTCTCGATCTTCGGTCGCGTGACCCCGGTCGAGCTGAACTTCACCCAGGTCTCCAAGATCTAGCGCCTAACCTGCTTCGCAACGGCACCGCCTCGGCGGTGCCGTTGTCGTTTTCCTCGCACGCCCCGTGTGCGGTGCCCGCGCCGCGATCCGGTAGGGTGTGAGGGTTCGTGTGTAGACCCGCGCCGTCGATTTTCGCCGGTGCCGAGGTCGTGCGCGGATGCCGGGCTTGGACCCGGCGTGGGAGCGATCCCGCAACAGGCTTACGGCAACCGTAAGGAACCGAAACCCAAGGAAGAAAGATGCCCCCCAAGAAGAAGAAGCTCGCCGGGATCATCAAGCTGCAGATCCAGGCCGGTGCCGCGAACCCGGCTCCTCCGGTCGGCCCCGCGCTCGGTCAGCACGGCGTCAACATCATGGAGTTCTGCAAGGCGTACAACGCCGCGACCGAGTCGCAGCGTGGCAACGTCATCCCGGTCGAGATCTCGGTGTACGAGGACCGGACGTTCGACTTCAAGCTGAAGACCCCGCCCGCCGCGCGTCTGCTGCTCAAGGCCGCCGGTGTGCAGAAGGGCTCGGCCGAGCCGCACAAGACCAAGGTCGCCAAGGTCACCATGGACCAGGTCCGGGAGATCGCCAAGACCAAGGCCGAGGATCTCAACGCCGTCGATCTCGATCAGGCCGTGAAGATCATCGCCGGTACCGCCCGCTCGATGGGTATCACCGTCGAAGGCTGAGCGAATCTCGCTCCATGTGGGAGGGCCGGCCAGGCCCGGGACACCACATCTGAACTCGAAAATTAAGGACAGAGAAACATGGCAAAGCGAAGCAAGGCGTATCTCGCCGCTGCTGAGAAGGTCGATCGCGACAAGCTGTACTCCCCGCTGGCCGCTGCGCGCCTGGCGAAGGAGACCGCGACCACCAAGACCGACGCGACCGTCGAGGTCGCCGTCCGTCTCGGCGTGGATCCCCGTAAGGCCGACCAGATGGTCCGCGGCACCGTCAACCTGCCGCACGGCACCGGTAAGACCGCCCGCGTCATCGTGTTCGCCGCCGGTGAGAAGGCCGCCGAGGCCGAGGCCGCCGGTGCCGACGCCGTGGGCGCCGAGGACCTGATCGAGCGGATCCAGGGCGGCTGGCTGGACTTCGACGCCGCGATCGCCACCCCGGACCAGATGGCCAAGGTCGGCCGCATCGCGCGTGTCCTGGGCCCGCGTGGTCTGATGCCGAACCCGAAGACGGGCACCGTCACCAACGACGTGACCAAGGCCGTCAACGACATCAAGGGCGGCAAGATCAACTTCCGCGTCGACAAGCAGGCCAACCTGCACTTCGTCATCGGCAAGGCGTCCTTCGACGACGCCAAGCTGGTGGAGAACTACGGCGCCGCGCTGGACGAGATCCTGCGTGTGAAGCCGTCGACCGCCAAGGGCCGCTACGTCAAGAAG
>NZ_JBHXMY010000280.1:0-7578 GCF_042720195.1 Nocardia sp. NPDC058497
ACTCTTAACAACCACCAACCGTAAACCTATATGATTTACGGTCTCGTGGGATCGGTGATGTGTATACGAGACAGGCCGTTGGCGCAGTGGGCGGTCGGTAAAATACCGCCCGCGCACACCGGATCGGCTGCGGTGCTATAGTTCGCGGTGCGATCGGCGTACAACGGCGCCACCGTGCCGCCGACCAGCCGCAGCGGGTCGCCGAACAGCAGCACCGCGACGACCCGGTCGGACATCCAGTGCGGCAGCACGTACATTCCCGGCAGCAGCATCATCGCCGGCGAGCCGAGGACGCCGTGGGCCACAGCCGCGCCCTGCGAGTAGCCGACGAGCACGAACCGCTGGTCGGGGCAGGCGGCGGCCTGCGCGAGCAGGTGGCCGGTCATCGCCCTGGTGCCGTCGGAGAACGAGGAGGGCACCAGGAGATCGGCCGGGTACTCGACCCGGTGGGCGGAGGTGTCGACCGGCAGCTGCGCACTGAGCACCGCGTAGAGCGGATCGCCGACGACCGCGCCCAGATAGCCGGGTTCGTTTGTGCCGCGGGCGACTACGACATCGAGCGTGGCGCAACTCTGCGCCCACGCTGTCAGCCCGGGGGACATCGCTGTCCCGATTCCCACGGCCAGTAGCAACACCGACAGCGCTCGCGCTGTATGTCCTGCGACGTTCCGAATTACCTTTCGATAGGTCATGGCATCCACCCACTCACGCCGTTGTGAGAATAGAGAAAGAGCGATCACCGTCCACCGCAACGGTATTCGGCGTGCTCAAGGGTGGAATACCCGCTGACCTACATCGACTCGACGCGAACTCGGCATCACTTGTGCCACGGTCGAGTCTCGGATCGCCTGCGGCACAAGGCCGCCGACGTGATCAGTGCTTCTTGGGCTTTTTCTTCTTCTTGGGCTTGTCGTGGTCGGGCTCCCATTCGTAGCCGGCGACGCCGCGCTCGCAGTAGGAGTTCTCGACCAGGACATCGCCCTGGTCACGTTCGCACCAGCGCTCGCTGCGCGAGCAGGAGGTGGCGCCCAGACCGGCGGCGACCGCGAGTACGAGCACGGCGGCACCGGTGCGGGTTCGGGTTCGGACGTTCATGGATTCCCCAAGTCTCTCTCGAAATGAAACACAGCGCCCTTCCACCGACGCACCAATGCTACGTTCCGTAGCATGCCGAGCACTGTGCCAGAACACACCGACGATTTCCTCCCCGACGCGATTGTCGTCGGAGCCGGCCTCGCCGGCCTGGTTGCCACCCATGAGCTGGTGCTGGCCGGACGCAAGGTCCTGGTGGTCGACCAGGAGAACCGCGCCAATCTCGGCGGGCAGGCGTTCTGGTCGCTGGGCGGCCTGTTCTTCGTCGACAGCCCCGAGCAGCGCCGGCTCGGCATCAAGGACTCCTACGAACTGGCACTGCAGGACTGGCTCGGTTCGGCCGGATTCGACCGCGAGGACGAGGACCGGATGGCGCGTCAGTGGGCGCAGGCCTACGTCCGGTTCGCGACCGAGGAGAAGCGGGACTACCTGCACGCCTTGGGCTTACGCGTCACTCCCCTGGTCGGCTGGGCCGAGCGTGGCGGCGGGCTCGCCGACGGGCACGGCAACTCGGTGCCCCGGTTCCACCTCACCTGGGGCACCGGGCCCGAAGTGCTCCGGGTCTTCCTCGAGCCCGTCCTGGCCGGTGCGGCCCGCGGGTTGGTGCGCTTCGCGTTTCGGCACCGGGTCGACGAGCTGATCGTCGACGACGGCGCCGTCACCGGGATCAGCGGCAGCGTCCTCGCGCCGACCGATACCGAACGCGGCGTGGCCTCCAACCGGGATGTGGTGGGCGAGTTCACCTTCCACGCGCCGTCGGTCCTGGTGAGTTCGGGCGGCATCGGGCACGCGCACGACATGATCCGCCGAAACTGGCCCACCGAACGTCTCGGCCCCTGCCCGGAGACCATGATCTCCGGCGTACCGGCCTATGTCGACGGTCGGATGCTCGGCATCTCCGAGCAGGCGGGCGCCGCCCTGGTGAACCGCGACCGGATGTGGCATTACACCGAGGGCATCAACAACTGGGATCCGATCTGGCCCGATCACGCCATCCGGATCATTCCGGGCCCGTCGTCGCTGTGGTTCGACGCGAACGGAACCCGCATGCCCGCACCGTGTTTCCCCGGTTTCGACACCAATGAGACCATGCGCCGGATCCTGTCGACCGGGTACGACTACTCGTGGTTCGTGCTGAACCAGACGATCATCGAGAAGGAGTTCGCGCTGTCGGGGTCGGAGCAGAATCCCGACATCACCGGCAAGGATCTCAAGCTCACGTTGCGCAGCCGGGTCGCCAAGGGCGCGCCGGGCCCGGTGGAGGCGTTCAAGCAGCACGGGGTGGACTTCGTCGTCGCCGATTCGCTCGTCGACCTCGTGGACGGCATGAACAAGATTGCGCGCGGCCCCCAGCTGGACGCGGCGGAGCTGGAACGCCAGATCGTCGCCAGGGACCGCGAAGTCACCAACCCCTACACCAAGGACGCGCAGATCGCCGCGATCACCAACGCGCGCAAGTACTTCGGTGACAAGGCGGGGCGGGTCGTCAAACCGCATCGTATTCTCGACCCTGCCCAGGGCCCGCTCATCGCGGTGCGGCTCAACATCCTGACCCGAAAGACGCTGGGCGGCTTGCAGACCGACCTCGACTCGCAGGTGCTGCGCCCCGACGGCTCGCCATTCCCCGGGCTCTTCGCCGCCGGTGAGGTCGCGGGCTTCGGCGGTGGCGGCGTGCACGGGTACAACGCGCTGGAGGGCACGTTCCTCGGCGGCTGCATCTTCTCCGGCCGCGCGGCGGGGCGCGCGATGGCGAAGCACCGCGCGGCAGGCTGAGTGGTCTAGAGGGGGCGGCCGTGCCTGGGGGCCAGGGCGCGCGCCGCTTCCTTGGCCACCTCGGCCAGTGCCCGCGCCAGCCGGGCGGTGTCGAGTGCGCTGCGGTCGCCGTTCACCGTGCCCGACAACGAGATCGCGGCCAGCGCGACGCCACGTCCGCGGATCGGTACCGCCACGCAGCCGACGCCGGGCATCGATTCCTCGGTGTCGACGGCGACGCCCTGCCGGTTGCGGATGCGGGCGAGTTCGCGATGCAGTTCGGCGCGATCGACGATCGTGCGGGCCGTGCGCGGGGTGGCGTTGCCGCGCAGCGAGCCTTCGGCGATGCCCGGTTCGAGGGTCGCGAGCAAGGCTTTGCCGAGTGCGGTGCAGTGCGCGGGCAGTCGGCCGCCGACGCGGGTCGGGATGGCGACCTGGCTGCGTCCGCCCGCGCGGTCCAGGAACAGCACCTCACGTCCGTCGAGAACAGCGAGATGGCCGATCAGGCCGGTGCGCTGGCTGAGGTCGTAGAGCAGCGGCCCGACGACCTCGCGCAGTTCGTTGTGTTCGGCTGCCAGGCCGCCCAGTTCGAGCACGCGCAGGCCGAGGCGGTAGCCGCCGGGAGTGTGCGCGAGCCAGCGCAGCCGGATCATCTGGTCGAGGATGCGGTGCACGGTCGAGCGCGGCAACCCGGTGCGTTCGGCCAGGCCGAGCAGGGTGAGGGTGGGGGTGGTCGAATCGAACGCGTCGAGGATCAGCGTCATCCGCTCGATCATCGACGTCGGCGGCGCTCCGGCGGCCCGGCCCGATCCGGTCCACAGGTCCTCCGGCGCCGGCTCGGTCACGATCTCGACCGTCATTGATCCAACCTCCACAGTGTGTAGCGGATACAGACTAGAGCCGTCTGCTCCGCTTACGCACCATTTCGCTGGACCATCCGGTTCACCAGGCGATTCCGTGACCCAGTCACGTGCTGCCGAGCGGTGTCCGATCGGCTATGCCGGTTCCTGGCTGGACGGGCGCCGGGCGTTCTCGAGCTGCGCGGCCCGTTCGACGAGCAGTTCACCCGGCCCCGATGGCGGGGTGTTGCGGCGCCAGATGGCGCGGAATTTGCGGGTCAGCCGGGCAGCGTCGGCGGACGGGACGGCGACAAGGGCGCCGGTGGCGAGATCGGGTGCCGCGATCAAGCGGCTCAAGACGGCCGGCGCCATACCGGTTCTGGCCGCGGCGACGATCGCCGCCGCCGATCCCAGTTCCGCGGCCGGTCCGGTGGGTGTCGCGGCGGTGCTGAGCAGGTCCCAGACGGTGTCGCGGGTGCCGGAGCCGGGTTCGCGCCACAGCAGCGCGGTGCCTGCCAGTTCGGCCAGGGCGACCGGGGTGGTGCGGCGGGCCCACGGGTGGTCCGGCGCCACGACGACGACCAGGTCGTCGGTGCCGAGCACCCGGCTGCCGAGGCCGGCGGGCGGATGCGGGCCCTCGACGAATCCGACATCGGCGACACCGTCGCGCACGAGGGCGGCGACCTGGGTCGAGTTCTCCACTTCGAGGGAGATCAGGACCTCGGGATGATCGGTGCGCAGCGCGGCCAGCCAGTGCGGAATACGGTGGTCGGCAATCGTTTTCGAGGCGGCGATGCGCAGGCGCGGGGCCTGGGCCGCGCGCAGGCGGTCGACGTCGTCGACGAGGTCGCGCACGGCGGCGAGGACGGTACGCGCGTGGTCGACGACGGCGCGGCCCGCGTCGGTCAACTCGGAGCCGGTCGGCCCACGGTCGAGCAGCTTCACCCGCATCCGGCGTTCCAGCGCGCTGATCCGCATGCTCGCCGCGGGCTGACTGATGCCGTGCCTGCGGGCGGCGGCGCCCAGGCTGCCCAGTTCGGACACCGACACGAGGAGGTCGAGCACCTCCAGATCGGGGGCTCCGGGTGGCAGCGTCATGCGCCGATTATGGGTGAGGCGACGCTGACGCACCGCATCAGGCGTCCTCGGAGCGGAGCCGGCGGCGCAGATTCTTCACCACGCCGTAGAGGGCGACGACCGGTTTCAGCGGCATCCATTCGCCGAATCGGTACTCCTGTCCCGGAACGAGGCGCACGGCCAGTTCCGGACTCTGTTCCGCGAGATAGTCGCGGCCCGTCGCGGCGTGGGTGGGCAGTGAGACGATCTTGATCCGGTCGACGTCCTTCAGATACGGGATCGCGAAAGCGATGTTCTCCCAGGTGGATCGGCTCGCATCCTCGAGCACGAGTTCCCCGCGATACCCGCGCGAATCCGTCGCGTACTCCGCCATCAGCGCGGCTTCCGGTACCGGACCCGCACATGCTCCACCGCACAACACGAGACGAGTCTCGGTCGCACCCGGATCGAGGGAACGCAGACCGGCACGGACCCGCCACCGATTCATGGCATTGGCGCGTTCCCCCGTGTTGCGATAGCCGAGGACGACGACAGCCTCGGACCCGGCGCGCGCGGGCCCGACGCCCCGCCGGGACGCGCGCCAGTTCGCCCATTCACCCCACAGCATCAGACCGATACCGGCGGCGATCGTCAGCCCGGTTCGTTTCCGCACCTCTCCAGCAAAGCACACCGACCGAACACGGTTCCCATAAGCCAGCATTATGAGCTCCTCCGAAACCTGCCTCTACCTCGTATTCTTCGGTGCGGCGAAGGTGGTGGAGTGAACCACGTACGCACCTTCGCTCCCGGACTGGCCCTCGCCGCACTCATGGCCACCGTGGCGACGCCGGCCGGCAAGGCACTGCCGATGCTCGGTGCGCCCGTGCTGGCGCTGGGTGCGGGTGCCGCCGCCGGAATGATGCTGCGGCGGAAGGTGGCGACGGACGAGATGTTCGGTCCCGGGCTCGAGGTCGCCCGGCAGCGGTTGCTCGGTCTGGCGATCGTGCTGCTCGGGCTCGGGCTGCCGCTGGGGTCGGTGTTGAGCGTGGGACGCGAGACCGCGGTCGTGCTGATCGGGACGCTCGTCGTCGGCGCGGTGGCGGCCTTCTGTGTCGGCCGGATGCTGGCGGTCGACCGGGAATCGGCGATGCTGGTGGCCGTGGGGACGACGGTCTGCGGCGCGTCCGCGATCGCGGCGGCCACCGCGGTGCTGCGACCGGACAAACAGCGGGTCGCCTACGCGCTCGGCACCATCTTCGTCTTCAATGTCACTGCCGTGCTGGTGTATCCGCCGCTCGGCCGCGCGTTGGGCCTGTCGCAGGAAGCCTTCGGCCTGTGGGCGGGAACCGCGATCAACGACACCTCCTCGGTGCTGGCGGCGAGCGTCGTCTTCGGCGCGGGTGCGGCGCATTTCGCGGTGATCGTGAAGCTGGTGCGCGGTCTGGCCATCATCCCGCTGTGTCTTGGCCTGCACGTCGGCCGTCGTCACCTCGTCGAGGAGACCGGCGCACCCGCGGGTTCGCTGCGCCAGGCGTTCCCCCTGTTCGTCGTCTTGTTCCTGGCCGCCTCGATCATCGCCGGTCTCGGCATCCTGCCCACGGCGCTGACCACGCCGTTGGCCACGACCAGCAGCTGGCTCATCGCCGCGGTCCTCGCCGCGATCGGTACTTCGCTCAGCATCGAGCGACTCCGCAGCGCGGGTATCCGTCCCCTGGTGCTCGGTGGCGCGCTCGGCCTGATCCTCGGCGTAGCCAGCCTGGGCCTGATGTACCTCACCGGCTGGTGCTGAACGGCGCGGATCCGTCCCTCACCGGCCAGGTGATGGTTCCGAAGCTCCACTCGCAGGAAATCGCCGGGCGATCGCCGCGGTGATCGCGTCCGGTTCGTGTTCCTGAATGAAGTGGCCCGCCCGCGGCAGCTCGACTACGTCGACATCCGTGAAGACGGTACGCATGCGCGGGAGATAGGCATTCGGACGGAACGCCATATCCTTCATGCCCCATACCAGCAGGGTCGGCTTGTCGCCGAGCAGGGCGGGCACGTCGCGGGCGAGTCGGTCCAGTAGCGGACGTGCGGCGCGAATTTCCTTGGGCGTCGCGGCGAGTCCGCACCGGGCTTCCGCGATGGGCTGTACCGCGCGGTAGTGGTCGGCCTCGGTCTCGGTGAGCTTGCGGCCCAGTTCTGCCAGCAGGACGCGCTCGACGAGGAAGTTCTGTTCGAGAATCCGCCGCTGCATCGGCCTGCTGCTCATGATCGCGCTGAACGCCTTGTTGGCCAGAGCTTCCATCGGCCAGAACACGGTGTTGCCCAGCACGATCCCCCGTACCCGATCGGCGCGCGAGGTGGCCGCGCCAAGGCCGATGGGTCCGCCCCAGTCGTGTCCCATGACGACGAAGTCGTCGAGCTGCAGGTGGTCGATCAGCTCGCCGAGGACGGCGGTATGCTCGGCGATGGTGTAGCCGTACCCCGCGGGACGTTCGGACAGTCCGAAGCCCGGATTGTCGACAGCGATACACCGGTACCGGTCCCGCAGGTTCCGCACGATGTGGCGGTAGACGAAGCTCCACGACGGGGCGCCGTGACAGAACAGGATCGGTGGTCCGGTCCCCTCGTCGATGTAGTGCACCCGGCCTGCGGACGAGTCGAACCATCGGGACTCGAACGGGTACAGATTCCTGTCGGGAACAAAATCGATCAGCATTGGGCCCTCCCTCCCGATGGGAGACTACATGGCGCGCACCCGGGCGTGCGGTAGGCCGCACCGAGTCCGGTTCGTGCCGAGTTCTGTTTTGCCCGAGGGTGTTTCAGAATTGACGGTCGAGTGGGGCGACACCACGAT
>NZ_JBHXMY010000281.1:0-7567 GCF_042720195.1 Nocardia sp. NPDC058497
CGACAACGCTGATCGTTGGCAGGTAACTCCAGGCAACGTGGAGGAGATGGTCGAAATCCTCCGCCCACAGTGAGCCAGGACGAAAAAGCCCCTCACCTGGGTTCCACGTGAGGGGCCTCGAGTGGAGCTGCCGGGAATCGAACCCGGGTCCTCCGCCGGGAGCCGGATCCGCTGGTTCTCGGACCTGCAATCGAACCCGAGGTGCGGGACTGGCTGGAGGCGCTGCCGGCCAAGCACTTCCTCAAGGTCGACGAGTATGTCGGTCTGCTCGCCGAGCAAGCAGCGTCGCTGGGCGAACCCTACGCCCGATATATCGGCGACGGGGTCCGCGAGCTACGCCCAACACTGGATGGCGCAGCCATCCGCATCACGTACTGGCTCGCGCCAGGGCGAAGAGCCATCCTGCTGACTGTGTTCCGCAAGACTCGGATGCGAGAAGATGCCGAGGTCAAACGAGCGAAACTCGCCCAACAGACCAGCCAAGCCGAGCACGAGCCCGCCCATCAAGAATTCACCCGCACGATCGAGAAGGGAGAACTGGACCGATGAGCCACGCACGCTGGAAAACACTCCGCGAACGCAGACTCGCCGAGGGCTACACCGAACCCGACGATGTCACCGAGACCCGCCGCGAAATCCAACTCTCCATGGCACTGGCCCAAGCCGTCTACAACCGCCGAACCGAACTCGGACTCACCCAAGCCGAGCTCGCCGAACATGCCGGCCTCACCCAAGCCAAAATCTCCCGCATCGAAGGCTCCGACACCGTGCCAACCCTCCGCCTTCTCGCCAAACTCGCCGACGCCCTCGACGCCACCCTCAACATCGCCCTCGAGGCCGACGACACCCGAGTCAACTTCACCAGCCACCACACCGACGCAGCCTGAACCTGGCTGCATCGGAGCTTCACTGATGACCAGCTAGTCCCGCCGAAACCACGAAAATGGCACACACCCGGGGTAGACGGTGGGGGGGCCCGGGTGGGGGGCCGGGAGAACAACACCCGGCGCACCCCAAAAACCCCCCCCCCGGGTTCCCGGGGGGGGGGCCTCGAGTGGAGCTGCCGGGAATCGAACCCGGGTCCTCCGCCGCGTCTTCAGGGCTTCTCCGTGTGCAGTTCGCTAGGCCTCTACTTGGACCTCCGGGTCTCGCGAACAAGCCCGGATGACGATCCCAGTCGCTGTTTGATGTCCCATCCGACTCCGCGACCGAGCCGAACGGTGATTCCCTCTAGCTGATGCCAGTACCCGGGTCGAGGGACGAACCCGGACTGACAGAGACGACCTGCTACTTAGGCAGCGAGGGCGTACTCGCGCTGATTGGAATCGGCGCTTAATTGGTTGCAGCGACGCTTACGGTGGTCTCTTGCCTGCACCGACACGCTTCCCCTGAATCAACGTACGCAGTCGAAACCGTTCAGCCCCGTACGTGCCCGCACCCTGCGGGCTAGTCATATTAACACTCCCGCCGTCGCGGATCTTCCCATTATTTCTGCCAGTGGGCGATGTCGCCCCGGTGACCGGGTAGCGAACGTCACCGGCCCGGCTCGGTCAATCCGGGTGGCGGTGCCGGTCGAGGCGGGTACTGTTCTCGATCGGTCGCACCGGGGACAGCGAAATCCTTTAGGCGGCTGGAGCAAGGAGTTACCTGATGGCATTCACCAAACCGCGGGCACTGCGCCGTGCCGCGGTGATCCCGTTCGTAGCCGGTCTCGTCCTGGCCGGGGCCTGCTCGTCGAGCGAGCGGCCCGAGGGCCCCGGCGTAACGAGTGCGCCCTGCCCCGGCTCGGCGCACAAGGACCGGGGCTGCATCTATCTCGGCGTGCTCTCCGACCTCGGGGGCGGGCCGTTCGCACCGCTGGGCATCTCGATGAACGAGGGACAGCTGGCGTTCTGGAACCAGGTGAACCAGTCGGGCGGCATCGGCGGCTACGACATCGACATCACCACCTACAGCCGCAACACCTCCTTCGATCCGCGGGTCCACCGCACCGCCTACCACGAGATCGAACCGCACGTGCTCGCACTGGCGCAGAGCCTCGGTACCGGGCAGTCGATCGCGCTGCTCAACCAGATGGACACCGACGACATGGTCAGTGTCGCGGCCACCCAGTGGTCGGGCTGGAACTATCGCAGCGCCGACCGCAACCTGGTGCTCAGCGCGGGCTACTCCTACTGCACCGAAGCCGTGATGGGGCTGGACTGGTTCGCCGAGAACCACTACGCGCCACGCAATATCGCCATCGTCGCCTATCGCGGCAACTGGGGCGGCGACTACGCCAGCGGCGCGCTGAAGTGGGCACTGGCCAACGGAGCCACCATCGCCGACCGCATCGACACCGGCCCCAACGGCGAGGTCGGCAACCAGGACAGCCCGGTCGAGGAGGTGCTGGCCGCGTCACCGGATCTGGTCATGCTGGCCACCGGGCCCGCCGAGACCGCGGAGATCGTGGGCAAGCTCGTGAAGGCGGGCTTCACCGGCCGGTTCCTCGGCTCCCTGCCCACCTGGAACGCGGCCCTGCTGCAGACGGCCGCCGCGCCCGCGCTCACCGCGCTGTACAACTACACGACCCCCGTGGACAGCTGGAGCGGTGACAGCGTCGGCGCCCAGCGCGCCCGCGCGGCCGTCGACCACGAACCGGCCAACTTCGGCTACTCGCTGGGCTGGGCGATCTCCTATCCGCTCAAATCCCTGCTCATCGCGGCCGCCGCCGACGGCGAGCTCACCCGCTCCGGCCTGCGCCGCACGATCACCGACCTGAAGACGGACGGGGAGGGCATGGTCGTAGTGCATCCGGCCGGTGCCACCGCGCCCGATCTGTCCGAGGAGTGGTCGGTGGTGTTCAAGCCGGACGCGACCGCGCCGATGGGGGCAAGGGCGCTCAGCACCGGCTACCAGGGGACAACGCTGGGACGGCTGGGCATCCAGGAACCCTGCACCCGGCTCTAGCCGCTCAGTTCGCGGCGATCATCCCGACCGCCGCGAGCGCGAGCACCATCCCGACCTTCTGGAGCCCGCCGATCCGCTCACCGAGCAGGACCATCGCCAGCAGCACGGTCGCGGCCGGATACAGCGAACCGATCACGCTGACCACCGACAGCATCGAGCCGTGGAAGGCGTACAGCAGCGCCGCGTTGGCGATCACGTCGAGCACGCCGATCGCCAGCGCCAGCCGCAGCGGTTCACCGTGCAGGCCGCGGAATTGGCCCGCGGCCAGCGCCGAGGTCCACACCACCGCTGTCGCCGCGGCGCGCTGTCCGAGCAGCGGCCACAGGCCGGCGCTCGCGCTCGTCTCGTGCAGGAAGAAGAACGCGAAACCGAACGCGGCGCCCGACCCGACGGTGAGCAGCGCGACCCGCCGGCTGAACCGCAGTTCCCGGCCGCCGATGATCTCCTCGGTCGTCTCGTCGGGCGCCTCCCGGCTGACCAGCACCACCGCGACCAGCGCGAGCGCGATCCCCGCGATCGCCATCGGACCCGGCCGCTCGCCGAGGAAGAACCCCGCGATCACCGGGATGCCCGCGACCAGCACCGCGGTCACCGGCGACACCACCGCCATCGGCCCGTCGGCCAGCGCGGCGTAGAACCACCACACCGCCAGCCCACTGGCCACGCCCGCGGCCAATCCCCACAGCATCGATGCGGCGTCCGGGTGCCCGCCGACCAGCGGCGCGATCAGCAGGACCAGCAGCACCGACCACGGGTACGACACGACGACCACCCGCAACGCGGTGACCCGCCGTGCCGCGATCCCGCCGAAGAAATCACTGACTCCGTACCCCGCCGCCGCCACGAGGGCGAGCAGGACGGAGATCAACGCATGCCTTTGACCCGTCGACCGATCTCGCGCGTGACCTCACGCTCGGCTTGCCTGCGGGCCAGGTCCTGGCGCTTGTCGTAGTCCTGCTTGCCCTTGGCGAGAGCGAGCTCCACCTTCACCTTGCCGTCGGAGAAGTACATCGACAGCGGCACCAGCGTCTGGTTGCCCTCCCTGGACTTGCCGACCAGGTGCTCGATCTCGCGCTTGTGCAGCAGCAGCTTGCGGGTGCGCCGCGGTGAATGGTTGGTCCACGTGCCGTGGCTGAACTCCGGAATGTGCAGGCCGCGCAGCCACACCTCGCCGTTGTCGACGGTCGCGAAGGCGTCGACGAGGGAGGCCTTGCCTTCACGCAGGCTCTTCACTTCGGTGCCGACCAGCGCGATCCCCGCCTCATAGGTGTCGAGGATCGTGTAGTTGTGCCGCGCCCGGCGGTTGGTCGCGATGACCTTCCGGCCCTTTTCCTTCATGACAGTCAACTCTAAGTGACCGCGCCACCCGTTTATTCCGTGGTCCGTCCCACGCTCAGCTCGTCGGCGGCGCAGGCCGTTGGTACACCAGTTCCCCCAGGTGTCCGACCGCGCGGGGCCGGTGACGACGGCGGTTCAGCCGCCGGGGCGCAGCGCCAGGTAGAGAATCAGGGCCGCGGTGAAGACGAGGATCAGCGCCACCGTGGTCCAGCGGGGCCTGCCCCGACGCACGACGGCGTGATTGCCACCAAGCAGGGAAGGCGCGACCACCGGGTCGATGTGACGGTGTGGCATCGGGGGCGGGGGATCGGATCCGTTCGAGCTCGCGCCGCCCGACGTCTCACTTTCGGACCCTTCGCCGTTAGCCATGGCTCGACAGTATCGCGCCGCTCCCTGGTTCGTCGCGGGTTCCTTGTCGCCTGGCCGGGCGCCTAATCCTCGGTCAGCGCGGCCAGCACCCCCTCGCCGTAGCGGGCCAGTTTGTTCTCGCCGACGCCGCCGACGGTGCCGAGCTCAGCGAGCGAACCCGGTTTGCGCGCAACGATTTCGCGCAGTGTCGCGTCGTGGAAGACCACGTAGGCCGGCACGCCCTGTTCCTTCGCGGTGGCCGCCCGCCAGGCCCGCAGATGCTCGAACAGGGGCAGATCGGTGGCGGGCAGGTCGACGGTCGCCTTGGCCGATTTGGCCGCGCGCGCCGGGCGAGCCGCGCGTTCGGGTTCGCGGCGCATCGGCACTTTCCTGCCCTCGAACAGCACCTCGTTGCTGGCGTCGGTGAGCGCGAGCACGCCGTATTCGCCGTGCACGGCGAGCAGTCCGCCCGCGAGCAGCTGACGCACCACGCCGCGCCATTCGGTGTCGCGCAGATCGGTACCGATGCCGAAGACCGACAGTTCGTTGTGCCGGTGCTGGGTGATCTTCGGGTTGGTCTTGCCGAGCAGGATGTCGACGAGATGGCCGGCGCCGAAGGCCTGTCCCCGTTCCCGTTTGAGCCGCAGCACGGTCGAGAGCAGCTTCTGCGCGGGCACCGTGCCGTCCCAGGTCTCCGGCGGGTTCAGGCACACATCGCAGTTGCCGCAGGCCTGGCCGGGCTGACCGAAATAGTTCAGCAATTGGACGCGACGGCAGCCCACCGTCTCGCACAGGGCGAGCATGGCGTCCAGGTGCAGCTGCAGCTGCCTGCGGTGCGCTGCGTCGCCTTCGCTGGAGTCGATCATCTTGCGCTGCTGGACGACATCGGCCAGGCCGTAGACCATCCACGCCGTCGACGGTTGCCCGTCGCGGCCGGCGCGGCCGGTCTCCTGGTAGTAGCCCTCCACCGATTTGGGCAGGTCGAGGTGGGCGACGAAGCGCACGTCGGGCTTGTCGATGCCCATGCCGAAGGCGATGGTGGCCACCACGATCAGGCCGTCCTCGCGCAGGAACCTGGCCTGGTTCTCGGCGCGGGTCCGGTTGTCCAGGCCCGCGTGATAGGGCACCGCGCGCACGCCGTTCTCGTTGAGCAGGGCCGCGGTCTTCTCCACCGAATTGCGCGACAGGCAGTAGACGATGCCCGCGTCGCCGGGATGCTCGGCGCGGATGAAGTCCAGCAGCTGACGGTCGGCGCGGTTCTTCGACTCGATCCGGTACTGGATATTGGGCCGGTCGAAGCTGGAGACGAACTGCTTCGCCGAACCGAGGTCGAGTCGTTCGACGATCTCGGCGCGGGTCTTCTCGGTGGCGGTCGCGGTGAGCGCGATGCGCGGGACATCGGGCCAGCGCTCGTGCAGCAGCGACAGCGCGAGATAGTCGGGCCGGAAGTCGTGGCCCCACTGGGACACACAGTGCGCCTCGTCGATCGCGAACAGCGCCACCGTGCCGCGCTCGAGCAGCCGCAGCGTCGATTCCAGGCGCAAACGTTCCGGCGCGAGGTAGAGCAGGTCGAGTTCACCGGCGACGAACTGCGCCTCGACCGTGCGCCGCTGATCCGGCGACTGCGTGGAATTGAGGAATCCGGCGCGCACACCGAGCGCGCTGAGCGCGTCGACCTGGTCCTGCATGAGCGCGATCAGCGGCGAGACGACGACACCGACGCCGGATCGCACCAGCGACGGCACCTGGTAGCACAGCGATTTGCCGCCACCGGTCGGCATCAGGACCAGCGCGTCACCGCCGCTGACGACCTGCTCCACGATGGCCGCCTGGTCGCCGCGGAAGCTGTCGTAGCCGAAGACCCGGCGCAGCACCTCCTCGGCCGTCTCCCCGCGCGCGGGGGCCGCGGCCCGACCCGGCCTGGCCGGGGCGAGGTCGTCGAAGTGGTAGCCGCCGGTGTCATGGAAATCGTGCTCGGAGACATAGCCACCGTCGGACGGGTACGCGTCGTCGGGCGGGAAGTCTTCGGGCGGGAAGTCGTCGACATCGGGGGCTGTGGCGCCGGAATTGCTCACCGGGCCATCCTACGAGCGAGCGCCGGGCCCGCAGCCCGTCCACCGGACCCGACGACGGCGTTCACCGGTAGTTGCTCACATGTGGATAACTCGGATTCAGCCGCGCAAACGGGCGAGGACCTCGTCCTGGAGCAGGCCGTTACTCGCCACCGCGTCGCCACCGTGCGGGCCGGATCGCCCGTCCAGGGAGGTGAACGTGCCACCGGCCTCGCGGACCAGGATGTCGAGCGCGGCCAGGTCCCACAGCGAGACCTCCGGCTCGGCCGCGATGTCGACCGCACCCTCGGCGACCAGGCAGTAGTTCCAGAAATCACCGTAGCCGCGGACCCGCCAGACCGCGTCGGTGAGATCGACGAACTTCTCCCGCAACCCCCGCTCGTGCCAGCCGGACAGGCTGGAGAAGGCCAAGCTCGCCGAGTCGAGATCACCCACCGCCGACACCGTGATCGGCTTCGGCGCACCGGGGTGCACCTGCGCCCATGAGCCCGAACCCGCCGCCGCCCACCAGCGCCTGCCCAGCGCGGGCGCACTCACCACGCCGACCACCGGGACACCGTCCACGAGCAGGGAGATCAGGCTGGCCCAGACCGGCACACCGCGGACGAAGTTCTTGGTGCCGTCGATCGGGTCGACCACCCACTGCCTGCCGGTGAACTCCGCGTCACCGCCGAACTCCTCGCCCAGCACGGCGTCACCGGGACGTTCCTCGGCGAGCACGCGCCGGATCACCTGCTCGACCGCGAGGTCGGCATCCGAGACCGGGGTCAGGTCCGGCTTCGCGTGGACCATGAGGGGGACGGCGCCGCAAACCACCCCCGAGATCGCGGCGGCCGCGGCGGCCAGTCGGAGGGCAAGGG
>NZ_JBHXMY010000282.1:0-7540 GCF_042720195.1 Nocardia sp. NPDC058497
GCCCTCGCCCAACTCCCCTCACTATACACAAATTTCGCATAACGGGGGTTACGCCGCTAGGGCCCCCGTGGGGCCCCTACATTTCGGCGGGTTTCGGCCCCTTCGGTATTGTCAGCGACAATGTCACAGGATGCGAATACGGGACGAATGTATGCCGGGCAACCCGTAGAGGACCGGCAACGCCAGCGGCGTGCGCGTTTTCTGGAGTCAGGCCTGACGGTCTTCGCGCGCGACGGGTACGCCAACAGTTCGGTCGGTGCCATCTGCAAGGACGCGGGACTCTCGTCTCGTCAGTTCTACGAGGAGTTCACCGGCCGCGAGTCGCTGCTGTTGGAACTGTACGAGCAGATCGACCGGCAATCGCGCGAAGCGGTCGCCGTCGCTCTCGAAGCGAAGACCGACGCACCGGTGCTCGAGCAGATCGAGACCGCCGTTCGCGCTTATGTGGAGGCGATCGGGTCCGATCCGCGCAAGGCACGGGTGGCGCTGGTCGAAGTGGTCGGCGCCGGCCCCAAGGTCGAGAAGTTCCGGCTGGAGCTGCGGCGGGTGTGGGGGTCGCTGCTGGCCAGTGCCGCCGAGGACGCCGCCATGCACGGCGAGATCCCGTCCGGCGACTACGAATTGCGCGTGCTGGCGATCATCGGCGCGGTCAACTACGTCGTCGACGGCTGGAGTGGCTCGGAACCGCGGCCGCCGCTGGACGACGTGATCCAGGTGCTGAGCCGGGTGATTCTGGGTGCGGTAGGGGCCTGATGCCCCGGGTCGAGGTCGTCCCGATCCAGGTTCCCGACGGAACCACCCTGCCCGTGCGGCTCATTCCGGCGCGCGGTCCGCACACGCATCCGGTCACGCCGGACGCGCCGCGGCCCGTGGTCGTCATCGCGCCAGGCCTCGCCGTGCCGGGCGAGTTCTACGAGTACTTCGGTGACCGCCTGGCCCAGCGCGGTTTCGACGTGGCCATCGGCGAGCTGCGCGGCAACGGCGACAGCACCCACCGGCCCGACGCCGACAGTGCCTACGGCTACCACGAATTGGCCTCGGTCGACTTCCCGGCGATGCTCCAGATCGTGCGCAACCGATTCCCCGACAGCACGCCGTACCTGCTCGGGCACAGCATGGGCGGCCAGCTCGCCGTCATGTACGCGGCCAGGGCGCGCGGGCGGATCGCCGGCCTGATCCTCGTCGCCTCGGGCACACCGTATTTCCGCGGATATCGCGGCGTGCTCGGACCCGGGATGCTGGTCGGCACGGCCGCGGTGGCGGTCGCGTCGAATCTGGCCGGGTTCTGGCCGGGTGACATGCTCGGCCGCCGTGCCTACGGCAGGCAGTCCAAGGTGCTCATGTCGGATTGGGCGCGGCTGGCCCGCACCGGACGGTTCGTGCCCGTCGGCGCCGATATCGACTACGAGGAACGGATCTCGCGGTTGAAGTTCCCCGTCCTGTCGATCACCATCGCCGGTGACGACCTGGCGCCGCAGACCTCCGCCGACCACCTGCTGGGCAAACTGCCCGCCGCGCGGGTCACCCGGTGGTTCCAGCCGGAGGCGCTGGGGCACAACGGCTGGATCACCAATCCGGACTCCACCGTCGACGTCGTCGAGAAGTGGCTGCGCGACCGCTGAGGCCTACGCCGAGCGGCGGCCCTCGACCAGCATTTGCGTGAAGAACTCGTAGACCAGCGTGGACAGGAACGCCGACTGCTTGTTGTCGGCCGCACCGCCGTGCCCGCCCTCGATGTTCTCGTAGTACCAAACGGTGCGTTCCTGGGATTCCAGCAGCGCCGCCATCTTTCGCGCGTGCCCGGGGTGCACCCGGTCGTCGCGGGTGGAGGTGGCGAGCAGGATCGGCGGGTACTGCTTGCCGGTGTCGGTGTTCTGATACGGCGAGTACTCGCTGATGTAGGCCCATTCCTCCGGCGTGTCCGGGTCGCCGTACTCGGCCACCCAGGACGCGCCCGCCAGCAGCAGGTGATAGCGCCGCATGTCCAGCAGCGGCACCTGGCAGACGATCGCGCCGAACAGTTCCGGGTAGCGGGTGAGCATGACGCCCATCAGCAGGCCGCCGTTGCTGCCGCCGACCGCGCCGAGCCGGTCCGGGGTGGTGATGCCACGGGTCACCAGGTCGCGGGCGATGGCCGCGAAATCCTCGAAGACGCGGTGCCGGTGCTCTTTCAGTGCCGCGGTGTGCCATTCGGGGCCGTACTCGCCGCCGCCGCGGATATTGGTCATCACATAGGTGCCGCCGCGTTCCAGCCACGCCATGCCCGCGGAGCCGAGATACAGCGGGGTCTTGGAGATCTCGAATCCGCCGTAGCCGTTCATGATCGTCGGGCCGGGTGTGCCGCGACGGTCACGGTGACGAATCACGAAGTAGGGCACAGCCGTTCCGTCGTCGGAGGTCGCGAAGAACTGCTCGGTCTCGATGCCGGTGGCGTCGAAATAGGCGGGTGCCTGCTTCAGCAGCTGGGTATCGGCCCCGATCGCACTGGCGAGCAGCGTGGTCGGGGTGGTGAAACCGGTGGTGGTGAGCATGAATTCGTCGCCGCCCTCGAGCGGGTCGGTGTTGCTCACCGAGGTGCTGGACATGGCGGGGGAGTCGGGCAGCTCGGCGGTGGTCCAGCCGTCCGGTCCCGGCGTGAGGACGCGGAGCCGGGTCTGTACATCCTGGAGGGTGGTCAGGACGAGGTGGTTCTCGGTCCAGGTGTAGTCGTGCAGCGAGGTGTGCGGATCCGGTGCGAACAGGACCTCGAATTCGCGTGCGCCGTCGAGGAATCCGGGCAGGTCGGTGACGAGCAGGCTGCCCGGCTCGTAGGTCTTACCGCCGGTCTCCCACGCGGTCTTCAGGCGCACGGTCAGCCAGTCGCGGTACCAGCCGACGTCGGCGTCGGTGGGGGTCTCGATCAGGTGCCAGGCGTTGTCCTCGTCGAGCAGGTAGACCTCTTCGTTGAAGAAGTCCGTCGACCGGCCCGTGTAGTGCCGCTCGTAGCCGGGGTGGCGGTCGTAGCCCGTGGAGATCGAGACATCGCTCGGCTTGCCCTCGAACACGGTCTCGGCCTCGGCCAGCGCGGTGCCGCGATGCCAGCGCTTGGCGATGCGCGGGTACCCGGATTCGGTGAGCGAGCCCGGCCCGAAATCGGTGCCGACGTAGACGGTGTCGATGTCGATCCAGCGCAGCTGCGACTTGGCCTCGGGCAGGAAGAAGCCGCCGTCTTCGGGTGCGATGAATTCCCGTGTCGTCAGATCGAATTCACGCTGCACCTTGGCGTCGGCGCCACCGCGGGAGAGCTGGATGAAGGCGCGCTCCTGGGATGGGCGCAGCACGATGGCGCCCTGCCACACCCAGTTCTCCCCGTCGGCCTCGGCGAGGGCGTCGACGTCGATCAGCACATCCCACTCGGGGTCGTCGGTGGCGTAGGACTCGAAGGTGGTCCGCCGCCACAGCCCGCGCTGGTGCTCGGCGTCGCGCCAGAAGTTGTACAGCCAGGGTCCGCGCCGGCCGGGGTAGGCGATCTTGGTGTCGTCGTCGAGCATGGCGAGCACGCGCCGCTCCAGCTCGGCGAACCGATCTGTCGCCGCGAACCGCTGCTGCACCACCTCGTTGCGGGCGCGCGCCCAGTCCAGCGCGGCCTCGTCGGTCACTTCCTCGAGCCACAGATAGGAATCCGTCACGTCCTGCTCAACGCCACTCATCCCCACATTGTTGCCGAGCGGTCGGCGGAGTGCGCGGACTCACCAGTAGTGGGCGACGTCGATCACCACGCGGGCGGGGTTCTCGAGGGTGATGACCCGGAACGGGAGGCGGGCGCGGACGCCGAGGCCGAGGGTGGTCTGGCCCTCGAACGATCCGGCCCAGGACGCCTGGCGGAAGGTCGGGTAGCCGCGTACGTCGACGAGTTCCGTGCTGTTCGCGGGACGGTAGGAGCTGTTGCCCGCGGAGTCGTAGGCGGGGGCCTGCACCACCAGCTGGAGGAACGCGCCGCCGCGCAGGGGGACCGCCGCGCCGGAGCCGTCCATCGTGACGGTGCCGACGTAGCCGGCGCGGTAGCCGGTGGGCTGGCCGGACAGGTCGATCACGAGGCGGTCGAAGCATTGGTGGCGGCCTGACCTGACATCGGCGACGGTGGCTGTCGAATAGGTCGGGCTCGACTTGTCGAGTGAGCCCCAGGTCAGTCCGCAGTAGGACGGGGTTGCCGCGGCCGGAATGGTCCATAGGCCGGCACAGGACGCGATCGTGGCGAGGAATACGAGGAAGCGACGCATGTCGCACCGCCTTCGGGGCAGTGGGAGGAAGGTACTGATTAATCGGACTAATCAGACATCGCGTTAGCGTCGTTCCGATTCCGGATGTGTTGCGAAACGTAGGATCGTAGGTCACGACTCATCAACCGGAGGTTGAACTGTGCCGCCCTTCCTGTGGGAGCAGCATTGCTGTCTGCCGTTGCATCACACGGCGCGGATCGGCGAACTCGCCCGGTATCCGCTCGGGTCGTATCTGTCTGTCAACGTGGGCTATTCGCCACAGAGCACCGAGGATTCGCTGGCACTGCTGCATCAGTTCCGCGACCGGGCGGCGGCCGATCCACGGTTCCGGCTGGTCGCGAGCCTGGCCGACATCGGCGGCGACGACGTGATCGCACTCGCCTTCGACCTGGAGGACTCCGGCCCGCTCGGCGGCGACCTGGACAACGTCGAGATGTTCTACCGGCTCGGCGTGCGCTCGCTGCTGCCCACCTACAACCACGCCAATGCGGCGGGCTGCGGGTGTCTCGACACCGAGGACACCGGCCTCACCGGCTACGGAAAAGACCTGGTGCGCAGGCTCAACGAGGTCGGCATGTTCGCCGACGGCTCGCACTGCTCGCGGCGCACCGGTCTCGACATCGCCACCCACACCGCCGTGCCGATGATCTACAGCCACTCCAATTTCGCCGCGCTGTGGGAACACCCGCGCAACATCACCGACGAGCAGGCCCACGCGTGCGCCGCGACCGGCGGTGTCATCGGCATCAATGGAGTGGGAATCTTCTTGGGCCACAACGAGCCTGGCGCGCGCGCCGAACGGGTGGCGGCGATCGCCGACCAGATTCGCTACGGCGTAGACCTGCTCGGGATCGACCACATCGGAGTCAGCTCGGACTATTCCTTCGACGGCCAGGAATTCAACGACGAGATCCGCGACAACCCCGGCGCGTTCTCGGAGTCCTACACCGCGTGGGGCCCCCTCCAATGGACACCCCCCGAGGACCTACTCGGCGAATCCGACGTCCCCGGCCTGGCCGATCTCCTCGCCGACCGCGGCTTCAACACGACCGAGCGCGCCGCCATCTTCGGCGGAAACTTCGCCCGCGTCGCAAGCCAGGTCTGGCGCGCCTAACGCCCTGGACGAATGATCACCACGCTCTCAGGTGAGTATTGCCCGAGAAGTCGCGCCACCAGAGCGTGGTGATCTTGATACTCGTTTGGGGTTAGGTTAGGTGGACGAGCATTTTGCCGGTGTTGGCGCCGGTGAGGACGCCGAGGAAGGCGGCGGGGGCCTGGTCGAGGCCTTCGTAGACGGTTTCGGTGGTGCGTAGGGTGCCGTTGGCGAGCCAGCCCGCCGCTTTGGCGATGTATTCGCCGAAGATCGGGAAGTGGCTGGTCACCAGCATGCCGCGCAGGGTGGCTTCCTTCGTCGCCGCGAGGTAGAGGTCCGGTGTCTGCTGGGCGGTGGCGCCGTTGTAGCCGCTGATCGCGCCGACCAGGGCGATCCGGCCGTGCTGGTTGAGTGCTTCGATGGCGACCTTCAGGTGTTCGCCGCCGACACTGTCGAGGTAGACGTCGACGCCGTCGGGCGCGGCGGCCGTGAGCTGTCCGGCGAGATCGCCCGCGCGGTAGTCGATGGCGGCGTCGAAGCCGAACTCTTCGAGCAGCTTTCGCGTCTTGGCCGGTCCGCCCGCCGAGCCGATCACGTGCTTCGCGCCGAGCGCCTTGGCGATCTGGCCCGCCACGCTGCCGACCGCGCCCGCGGCGGCCGAGATGAACACGGTGTCGCCGGGTTTGACCTGGGCGACATCGGTCAGCGCCGCGTAGGCGGTGAGGCCGGTCGTGCCGAGCACGCTCAGGAAGTGCTGCGGTGCGGCCAGTTCCGGGTCGATCGGGGTCGCGGTGGCGGCGTCGACGATCGCGTGTTCGCGCCAGCCCGCGAAGTGCGAGACGGTGGTGCCGACCGCGATATCGGCGGCGCGGGAGGCGATCACCTCGCCGACGGCCGAACCGTCCAGTGCCGCACCGAGTTCGAACGGCGGGATGTAGGACTCCTTGTCGTCCATCCGGCCGCGCATGTACGGGTCGACCGACATCCAGGTGTTGCGGACCAGGATCTGGCCGTCTTCCAGGGCGGGCAGCTCGCGCTCGACCAGGGCGAAATCGGTCGCCACCGGAGCGCCGTTCGGCCGGGCGGCCAGGTGGATCTCGCGGGTGTAGGTCGGCAGCGCCGCGGTGGTGGTGTTCGACATGATCGGGCCTTCTTTCGAGGTCAGCCGGTGTTTCTCTCCGGTGACGACAACGTTATTGCGGCATCGCCGGCGGTCCCAGGTCCGTTCACGCCACCGCCCGGTCCATTCACGACAGGCCGCATTCGCGTGACGGGCCTACCCGATTCGTGCGGTCGGCGTGGTGCCGGTCCAGCGGTGGTAGGCCTTGCGGAGGGCGCGGTCGTCGGAGAAGGCCAGACGTTCGGCGACCGTGGCGGTGCTGTGGCCCTGATCCAGTAGGGCTTTCGCGCGCTCGTAGCGGAGCAGATCGAGCTCGTCGCGCCAGGAGGTGTCGTGTTCGGCGAGGTGGCGTTGCAGCGTGCGCTGGCTCATGGCAAGGGTTTTCGCGACACGAACCAAGGACGGGTCGCCCGCGTCCAGGGCGGCGGCGAGGGCGATGCGGAAGGCGTCGAGCGGGCCGGCGACCGGGCGGGCCGAGGCGAGTACCAGTTCGGCGTGACTGCGGACCAGGTTCGCGAGCATGGGGTCGGCGCGGGGGAGCGGGGCGTTGGCGTCGTCGGCGTGGAAGGTGATCGCATCCGACGCGGCATCGAATTCGATGCTGTCGGTACCGAATACGGCGATCAGCCCGCTGCGATCGGCCGGGGCGCTGTGCCCGAAGCTCACCCGCGCCGGGGTGAGCGGGCGTCCGGTCGCCTCGCGGGCGCGGCGCAGGTAGTAGGCGAGCACATACTCGTTGACCACCGACGCGACGGCGGGATCACCCGCCGAGGTCCGGTAGCCGATGGTGAGCTCGCCGTCGCCGGACAGGTCGAAGCCCTCGGTGGCCGCGGTGACCAGGCGGTGATACGGCTGGGCGGCGCGCAGCGAGTCGGTCAGGGTGGCGCCGGTGGTCACCAGGTAGTCCCAGGTGTTGAGGGTGCCGAGCGGTGCGGCGGCGGCCACCGCGGCGCCGGAACCCGCGCCCGGCCTGGCGTGGGCGATCAGCTCCCACAGGCGCAGCAGCGAACTCATCGGGATCCGGTTCAGCTCACCGCGCAGGACCATCTCGTCGGTGCCGGGGACGCG
>NZ_JBHXMY010000283.1:0-7516 GCF_042720195.1 Nocardia sp. NPDC058497
TCAAAAACCGCGAGGTCTTTCTAGAGGGGCCCTAGCCCGCCCCCACCCTGTGGCCAACACTACTCCAGCTACTCGCGGTCCGCGCGGGGGGCCTGCTGGTCGCGGGGACGCTCGCGGGGGATCTGGAAATCCACCGTACGACTGTGGCCCGGTATCTGGGGCTGCTCGAAGCAGTCTTTCTGATCAAGTCGATTCCCGCGTGGTCCGGCGGACCTGCCTACCGCGCTGTCGGCACACCCAAGCTGGCGTTCGTCGACACCGGAGTTCTCGGTCATCTGCTGGGGCAGAGCGTAAGCCGTCTGGCAGACCCAGGTGGGGCGGCTGGAACTGTGCTGGAGAACTTCGTGCTGATGGAGCTGGCTCGACAGCTGACCTGGAACGCCGAACGAGTTACGCTGTGGCACTACCGGAACAAGGACAAAGTAGAAGTCGATGCTGTCCTCGAAGCGGCCGACGGGCGGGTTATCGGCATCGAGGTCAAAGCCGCCTCGACGCTGCAACGACGCGATTTCGCCGGCTTGCATCACCTCGCCGATCGGCTCGGTGAGCGCTTTGTCGCCGGGTAGGTTTTGTATACGGGTCAGCATTCGCTGCCGTTCGGTGACCGGCTCAGGGCGCTTCCCATTGATGCGCTCTGGCACTGCACTCCCTGACCGAGCCTCAGCAGGCAAGCCGGTCGGTTACTTGATTCGGCTCTGCAGGATTGGGACCAGCCTGGCGAGCAGGGTTTGTTCGGAGTTCGATGTCCAGGTCCGGATGGCGGTGACGGTGATCGGGTCGTCGATGGGGATCACGGTCGCTCGGGATCCGGTGATTTGGAAGGGGAGGCCGAGGAGGCCGCCGCCGCCGGCTTTTGCGTCGCTGCGGACGGCGAGGATGTAGGTGTCTTCGGCGGCGTTGAGGCGTTCGGAGGACGTGGTGACCGGGCGGGGGGATGGTTCTTCGCCGGTTTTGGTGTAGTTGAAGTTGTAGATGAGGCCTAGGTCTTCGAGGAACTTGGTCGGGAGGGTGCCGCCGAGGTAGGTGGCGATCTTGTTGTCGGCGTCCACGTCGACCATCAGGACCGTTTTGCCCGCGAAGGCGGGGTTGGCTGCTCGGGCCTGTTCGATCGGGCTGCCGGTTGCCTGGGTGGTCGTGGTCGGGGCCGGAGCTGAGGCGGGCGAGCCGCCGCTGGAGGCCCAGATTCCGATACCGGCGGCGACGGCCACGACGGCGGCCAGCGCGCCGAGCGAGAGCGCGAGCTTGCTTGTCGAACTCTTCGGCGCGCTCGCCGGGCCCTGGGCGGTGAACGATTCTGTGTGGGCCGAACTCGACCACTGCGTCGGTGTCTGGATCGGGTAGGTCGGTGACGTGTGGTTGCCGGTGGGATTGGATCCGGGGACGAGCGCGGCGGCGACCGCGTCGGTGAATTCGCGGCAGGTGGCGAAACGCTCGTTCGGATTCTTCGCCATCGCGCGGGCGATGACGTAGTCGATGGCGGGCGGCAAACCGGGGCGCACGGTGGTCGGGCGCGGTGGCGGCTCGTGCAGGTGACCCATCATCACCATGGCCGGTTGTGTTGCGGGGTAAGGGTTCTGGTTGGTGAGGAGCTTGTAGAACGCGCAGGCCAGGCTGTAGATGTCGGCGCGGTGGTCGAGGCGGCCGCCCGAGAGTTGCTCCGGGGGTGCGTAGGCGATGGTCGCGAGGAAACTGCCGGTCTGGGTGAGCTCGGAGGCGTCGTCGGTTGACTTCGCCACGCCGAAATCGGTGAGCAGTACGCGTTCGTCGTCGCCGTAGGTTTCCGACAGGAGGAAGTTCGCCGGTTTGACGTCGCGGTGCAGGAGGCCGCGGTGATGAGCGAAGTCGAGGCCCTTGCCGACCTCGGTGGTGATGCGCAGCGCGCGCAGCGGGGTCATCGCGTGCGGGTCGCGCGCGAGTTCGGCTGCGGCGTCGGTGCCTTCGACGTACTGCATCGCGATCCACAGCTGGCCGTGCTCTTCGCCGCGGTTGTAGACCGAGACGATATTCGGATGGTCGAGGCCGGCCGCGAGGTTGGCTTCGCGCTCGAACCTGGCACGGAACTCGGGGTCACGGCTGAGCTCGGCGCTGAGGATCTTGAGCGCGTCGGTGCGCGGCAGGCTCGGGTGATCGGCCAGATAGACCGAGCCCATGCCGCCTGCGCCGATCTTGCGGATGATTCGGTAGCCACCGACGATGGTGCCCGGGCTCATCGCCATTTGTCACAATCTCCTGATTCGTTGCTGCGCATCACGTCAACGGCTGTTGGCGAAGACGGCGTACTGGGCCGCGGCCTGTTGCTGGGCGTCGAGAAGCTGTCCACTGGTGACTATTCCGACGTACTGGTGGTAGGCGACTACGCAGCTGAAGCGCTTCTTCGCGGTGAGCGGCTTGTTCTCCACGCAGGCGGAATCGGGAAGGTTGGGTGGGGGTGCGACGTCGGCGATGGTCGGCCAGGGGAAGAGCTTCTCGGTGACCGCTCGGCGCGCCGACTCGGCGTCGGCGGTGCGGATGCCGATCGCGCCCCAGGACAGGGCCACCTGCTGGGCGTTCATCTTCGTGAGCTGCTGGTCGAGGTACTTGCGGTCGTCGGGAAGGGGACCGCCGGAAGAGTGCAGAGCGCCCTGCTTGCCGGTCAGCTGAAAGGTGTCGGCCTCGGGGCGTGTGGTCTGATCCGGGTTGAGGGTGCGCATCAGGATGTGCTCAGGATCCCAGGGCAGCTTCATGATCTGTTCGTCGGTCAGCGGCGTGGTCTTGGCCAGCGCCTCGATCTGCTTGGTGTAGGCGGTCTCGGCGAGAGTGGTGAGTGCGGGCAGGTCCGGGGTCGCCACCGAGAGCAAAAAGGCGATCACATAGGGCCCGTGCGGGAGCATGGTGCGCAGGAATGGTGAATCTTGGCGCCAATGTGACAGGGCCGCAGGATATTTCGATAACGTCACCGGCTGGTTGCGACCCTCCTGGGCGGCCATGTCGGTGTCGTGGAACTCCTTGGCCGCCGCGGTCGCCCGGTCGGCATCGGGGAACTGGAAGACCATCGTGGTGGCGGTGAGCGGGTTGCTGTCGTTCTTGGTCGGCCAGCCGAGGCTGGCGGTGACGGTGGTGTCCTTCATCGCTCCGCTCGACTGGAAGCCGTAGAGGAGGTTGTGCTGCTTCGCGATGGCCGACATCGCGATGGGGTCGCCGAGTTCGCCGGGCATCAAACCGGGTTTGTGGAAGCCGGCCCGGTTGCCGTAGATCATCCGCGGGTCGATGTCGTTGGCGCTGATCGTGTAGTCGGCGATCCGCATCGCCGCGATCTTGTACATGTAGTAGAAGGCGGGCACGGGATCGTCGTCGTGGGCATTGGGCGGTTCGGTGGGATACGAGCCGACATCGAGGGTGCGGACGTCGATCTCGCCGGGTAGTCCGGTGCCCGGCACGGTGGAACCGCAGGCCGTCAGGACGGTTGTCAGCAGGGCGGCGAACAGAATGGTCGCGGTGCGCTTGGTCATGCGGCGTTCACCAGCAACGCGTATTGGGCGGCGATGCGCTGTTGGACGTCGAGGAGCTGGTGGGACCAGACATAGGCGGCGTAGCGGTCGTACGAGACCGCGCAGTAGAAGCGGATCGCCAGTCTTTCCTTGCCGATGTACTCCTTGCAGCGGGCGCTCGGCAGGTTCTTCGGCGACTCGACGGTGGTGAACTTGCGGGTCAGGCCGCCGAGGGTGTCGCGGACCGCCTGGGCACCCGCGATGTCGCGGGCGCGGTACACGTCGGCGCCATCGTTGGTGTACAGGTCGACGCCGTTGTCCTCGATCATCGCCTTCCGTTCCACCGGACCCGAGGAGAAGTGGATGGAGGTGTGGCCCGCGTACACACCCGGCGGTTCGATCCACGAATCCTCGCGTGGGCGAGACGCCGTGCGGCCGAGCATGCCCTCGCGGTCGCGCTGCAGCGTCATCAACTGACCGGTGGGGGTCGGGGTGAACTTCGCGACCGAGGGCACGATGGTGTCGAGGCTCTTGCGGACCAGGTCGAGCAGCACCTGTTTGTCGACCTTGTTCAGCCAGATCTTCAGATAGTCGAAGAACCAGGTGTAGATGACGAGATGGCCGGTGGCGTACCAGGAACCGATGGACTGCTGGTCGGGCTGCCAATGTGCTTTCGCCGCAGGGTAACCGGGGATCTCGATCGGCTGATTGTTCGGCGCGTAGCCGAAGTCGAGCTGTTCCAGCGCGGTCGCGGCGGCGGTGGCCTGCTGGGCGTCGGGGAAGATCATGATGGCATTGACCATGTCCATGCCCATGTTGTCGGGCTCTGTCTGTGCGGAGCTCACGAATCCGCCGATGAAGTCGGGTGCGATCTCGGCGAACCGGTCGACCGCCATGATCTTGCCCAGTGACGCCTCGGGATCGATGAACACCGAGGCCATGAACGGGCTGGGATTGACGAAGCGCGAATCGATGTCGAAGGGGGCCGGGACGACATCGCCGAGCCGCTGGGCTTCGACGAATCGCGCCTGATCCATGTTCGCGACCACCCCGACCTCGCGCGGTTGGGTCGCATAGCCACCGACGTCCAGGGTCGCGAGGTCGACCGGAAGGTCGGTAGCCGTCGGGTTGTCATCGCCTGTTCCGCAGGCTGCGACGACAGTCGTCAGCAGCGCGGCCGCCAATGCGGCACAGACTCCTCTGGTGACTCGCAACGCGATTATCCCTCCCCGGAAACGTCATTCGGCGCGATACTACGTCACCGAATCAGTTCCGGGACGGGCGAGTCGAGTCAAAAACTGTTCGCGAGCAGGGCGTATTGGGCGGAGATCTTCTGGCGCACGTCGGGCTCCTGGTCGGAGCTCACGATGCCCAGATAGCGCTTGTACGGCACATAGCAGCGGTATTTGTATTCCTCTTCGGCGTCGCCCTGATTGTTGAGTTGCAGGCATTTGGCGCCGGGGATATCGGCAGGGGCTGGGAGGGTGTCGTAGTGGCCCGCGGTGTCGATGAGGCCGTTCATCAGGGCCTGCGCGGCGGCGAAATCGCGGACGCGGGTGACGGAGCCGCCGTCTACGAGCGCGATGTTCTCGGCGCCGGTGGAGTCGACGAGGCGCTGGCGGGCGGTCTGGTCGTCGGCGTTGTTCACCAGGTGGGCGGGGCTGTAGACGGCGAACGAATGCTGGTCGGGGTCAAGGCCGGCGCGGTCCTTGACGACGGCCCTGGCGAGCAGGCGTTCCGGGTCGATCGGGAGATCGTCGAGCTTGTCGAAGGGGGTGGGGGTGAAGGTGCCGAGCTGGGTCAGGGCGGCGGCGAGGGTCTTGTCGACCCAGGAGGTGAGGTCGGTGGAGTCGGCGCGCGGTCGCTGGATGAACAGCGAGATCACGAACTCCTTGTGCGCCAGGAACGCACCGATCGTCGGCACGTTCGGGCGCCAATGTACGTAGGCCTCCGGGTATTTCGTGGAGGTGAGCTTGCGGTTGTCGGGGGAGACCGCCAGGTCGACGTCCTCGAGTTCCCGGGCGGCGAGCGTGGCAGAGGCGGCGTCGGGGAACCGGAAGACCGCGGTGGTGACCGCGGTCGCGTCGGACGCGGGACGCTTCTGACCATCCGGATCGGCTATGTCGGAGCCCAGCGCGGCGTAACCCGTCACGAATTTGCGGTTCTCCAGAACGGGTTTGGAGACATTGGCGACGAAGTCGAGCGCCCGCTCCACATCGGAGACGACGGTGCCGCCGCGGCCGTACGACAGCGACGGGTCGATCCGCACGGCGGAAACCACGGCCGCCGACATCCGGGTTCCCTCGACGAGCGCGCCCTTGCTGCCCGCGGTGTCGTCGTAGCTGTGCCGGTCGATGGCGTAGGTGCCCGTTTCCAGGCCGCGCACATCGGGTTCGGCGGCAACCGGTGTGCCGGTGACCGCGCAACCGGTGAGCGCGGCGGCCATCGTGGCGCAACAGAGTGCGGACGCGATCCGGATCTTGGTCGAATAGATCATCAGTGCCCCTTGATGTTCCTCCCGCAGTACCTGTGAAGTTACCGGAGGAACGCCGCCCAGGAGGACCTAAGTGGGCGGGTTTGTCATAGTCTGGAGTACATGGCGACGACCCTGCTGCGCGGTTCCGGTGGAGGCCGATACCTGTGAGGGATCGGCAGGTCGAAGTTGTGCTCGGAAGTCATGCGGTCGCGCGCGTCGCGGGCGCGGTGATCGTGGTGGCCCATCGCGGGCACGGCAGGCTCACCCCCGACGACACCGCGGCGGTCGCACTGGAATCGCTGGCCGAGCTGGTGCGCGCCGCCGCTGAGGACGAACCCGCCGGTCCCGGTGCGGTGGTCGCGCGGGAGGCGACCCGCTGGCTCATGAAGTACGCCGAACAGATCTCGCCGGGCACGCCGATCGATTTCGGGGTGCTCTCGGCCGCCGCCAACGGCGGGGTGGCGATCTTCCTGCACGGCGCGGTCACCGCGGTGCTCGCCGGTGACGGCACCACCGAGTACTACCGGGGCAGCGACGCCGCGTTCACCGTCGACCGGGTGGCCTCCGAGCCGGCCAAGGCGGTCGCGCTGTTCGTCGACGACGCCAAGGGCCGCATCCCCGACCTGCCGCCGGAACGCGGCGTTGGGTGGCTGGTCGAGGGGATCGCGCAGGCCAGTGGGGCTGTCGTGTGGTCCAACGGTGTGCGGTCGCGGGTCCGCACGGCCGAGCCTGCGGGCGAGACACGCAGGCCACCGCCGCCCACCGCCCGTATCGATCGGGAACCGCCTCCCGCGCAAGCGGATTCGCGTCCCGCCGAATCGCCCGCCACCGGTATGCAGCCCGCGACCTCGATGATGGACGCGGCGACCAGCGCGACCGGACCGGCGCATGCGGCGGTCGACCCGTATTCGGTGGCGCCGCCCGTCGATCCACACAATGCCGAGACCCGGCTCGCCGGCACCAACCCCGCGCCCGAACCCGACCCGGACCTGCAGCGACGCCTGGAGGCGACCGCGCGATCGACGGTGCTCACGGTCAAGGTGATGGGATTCAAGTGCGCGCGTGCGCATCCCAGCGATCCGCGGTCGGCGTTCTGCACGGTGTGTGGCATGCCGGTCGACCAGACCCAGGCCCTCGCCGAAGTGGTACGCCCGCCGCTGGGCATGCTCGTCCTCGACGACGGCATGACCTACCTGCTGGCCGCCGACGCGGTGATCGGCCGCGACCCGGAGAACTCCGAGGCCGCCCAGCGCGGGCTCATCCCGCTGCGCGTGGACGACACCTCCGGCGGCATGTCGCGGGCGCATGCCGAAGTGCACCTGGTGAATTGGGATGTCCAGCTCATCGATCGCGGGTCGACCAACGGCACCCGCTCCCGTCTGCCCGGCTACCGCGACTGGGTCCGGCTCACGCCCAACCAGCCGATGGTGCTGATCCCGGGCACCGAGGTGATGATCGGCAACCGGGTGCTGCGTTTCGAGCCCGCCGCCCCGCCGCCGTTCGGTTGAGCTGCACCGCCCGCACTCCCAGCCCCGCACGCCCCGACCCCGGGGAGGGGCAGGCCGACGCAGTC
>NZ_JBHXMY010000284.1:0-7500 GCF_042720195.1 Nocardia sp. NPDC058497
GCTCTGGGTTTCGGGGTGGCCCTCCCCCCCCCCGGGCGGTGGACTCGGCTTGAAGGGCGCTGCCAAGGCGCCGGGTGCGAAGGCAGCCGAAGCGGCACCGGCCGCCGAGACCGCGGCTCCCGCGGCCCCGGTCAAGGGTCTGGGCATGAAGGGTGCCGCCAAGGCACCCGGCGGCGGACTCGGCATGAAGGGTGGCGCGAAGGCTCCGGGTGTGAAGGCTCCGGCAGCTCCCGCCGAGGCAGCCGCCCCCGCCGAAGCCGCTCCCGCCCCGGCAGCCCCGCCGGTCAAGGGCCTGGGCATGAAGGGCGGCGCCAAGGCCCCCGGCGCAAAGGCCCCGACCGCCACGGCAGCTGAGACCGCTCCGGCAGCAGAAGCGGCCCCCGCCGCTGAAGCTCCCGCCGCGACCCCGGCTTCGGCCCCGGTTTCGGCCCCCACCGAGACCAAGCCGACGGTCGCCGCCAAGGGTCTGGCCATGAAGTCGGGCTTCAAGCGCCCCGGCCCGAAGGCCCCCGGCGCCGCAGCCCCGGCCTCAGCTCCCGCGGCCCCGGCCGCACCGGAAGCCCCGGTCGCACCGGAAGCTCCCGCGGCGGAATCGGCCCCCCAGCCCGAGCCCACCAACGGCAACGGCAACGGCACCCCGCCGGTGGCCCCGCCGACCGCCAAGCCCGGCGGCCTCGGCTTCAAGTCCGGCGCGAAGGCCCCCGGCCGCAAGAACTGACAACTGAACAACTGAAAGCCCAGGTGAGGCGCGGATTCTCGGAATCCGCGCCTCACTGCTGTTTATCGCACAACGACCGACCGGCGGTAAGAGTTCGCTGATGTGGCTGCTGGTTACAGAAGAAGCGACGAGAAATAGGTTTACACATATGGTCGCATGAGCGACTATATGTGTATGGATGAGATGACAGTCGCCGAAGCTGGCGCGGCTCTTGGGGTGACCGGGCGCCAGGTGCAGCGGCTAGTTGCGGTAGGTCATCTCACACTCTCGCGGAAGATCGGGCGCTCGATTCTCATCGATACGCGATCGGTGTATCAGAGAAAGCACGAAGAGCCTCGACAAGGACGGCCCTGGACCCAGACGAACGCCTGGGCCGCTGTTGTCATGCTGTCACACGGCAGACTGGATTGGATCACCATCGCCCAACGAAGGCGGATCGCTTACCGCCTGGCTACCGCGTCAGCCGACGATCTTGTGCGACTTGCAAAGAACCGGGCCGAGGTTCAACATTTCCGATGTCACCCGTCGCTCCTGCACGAGCTGGAACCGCACGTGATTCCCACCGGCACGAGTGCCTTGTCGGTGCGGAATGCAGCCACCTTCGGCCTGACGATCTCGAACGACTCGGTCGACGGCTACGTTCCGGTCGAATCTGTCGCAGAAATGGTCGAGGTCTACGCCCTGACGCCGGATCCGGCAGGGCAGGTCACGCTGCGGACGGTATCGGAGGAGAGGGCATTCGCCGGAGGTCGCCTGCCCGCACCGGCCGTCGCGCTCGACCTTGCCGAGTCGCTGAACAGCAGAGAACGGGCCGCTGGCATAGCGCAATTGGCTCAACTCCTCGACAGCAGGAAGCAATGATGACCCCACACCGCCCGCTGTGGATGGTCCCCACCCCCAATGGCGGCTGGGGACCACCGTGGCCCCAACTCGTCGAGATCGCCTCATTTCTTCCCGGCGACTGTTGGACATTGATCGGCGGCCTCATGGTCCAGATCCACGCCATCCACGCCGGACTTCCACCGACACGAGCAACCGTCGACGTCGACATGGTCTTGCATATCGAAACCGGTGCAACGACGTTCAGCCGTGCGAGTTACGTGCTCGAGCAACTTGGATACTCGCTGGTCATTCCAGACAGTCGCCGATCTTTCGTACACCGTTTCGAACGCCCTGGGGCGCAGGTAGACGTCATGGTCGCCGACAATCTGGCACCACGCCACCAGCCTACGGTCGCCGGCCGCCGAGTCTTCGCAGTTCCAGCGGGTACGTCAGCGTTGCGCAAGACTGTGAACTGCCACATCAAACCCGACCGCGGGTATCCAGTTACGTTCAGCATTCCCGACCCGCTCGGCGCACTCGTCTTGAAAGGTGCCGCGTACCTCGCCGATACGCGGGACCGCGATCGGCACCTCGAGGATGCCGCGACACTGCTGTGCGGCTTTACCGAACCCGATGCCGACCGGCAGCGCATGATCGGAAGTGACCGTAACGGCTGCAGGCTCTGAATACCCGCCTATCAGATCCGCGTCATAGATCGTGGCTTCAAGTCCCGGACCAGCGCCGCGCCAGCGCTATTGATGCGCTGCGCATCCTTGTCGCCGAGCCGACACGCAAGCCGATTCGCAGACTCGGCGGCTGACACAATCCGCTTGTCGCAGCCCGTCGTCAGCAGTCTGCGAGCCAGGACTTCGCATACCCCGCGGATTGGTAGGCGTAGTCCCAGGCCCAGCGGGTGGGTGAGAGGTGGGGTTTCGGGTCGACGAAGAGGAGTTCGCCGGGCCAACATTTGCCGAGGATGTAGCGGGCGCGGGAGATGTGCGGGGTGAAGGTGACCACGATGACGCGATCCCAGTCAGCACCGAGGCGACCCAGTTCGCGACCTTCGCCGAGGGTGGTCCGGGGGCTGGGGTCGAAGCAGATGACGTCGAAGGCATAGCCGCCGTGGCAGATCCGGTTGACCATCGGGCTGTGCTCATAGGGGTTGGAGATGAGGACGCGGGGTGCGTATCCCTCGGCCGCCAGGCGTAACCCGAGTTGTTCGCGGCCGTCATGGGCCCCGCCGAGGACGAGAATCGCGTCGGCGCGAACCGGCTCATCGGTCTCCGGCCGCACATACACCGGCCACAGCGCGACCACCGCGGCCAGCACCGCGACCGACAATCCACCAGTGGCGAACACAATCCGGCGCATACGCGAATGCTAGTGACCGGCACCGTCCTGGCGTAATCGTGCAATTCGCGTTCGCCCAGTCAGATATATGACTACGAAGACGCCGATTGCACGATTATGCCGGACCTCCCGCGAGACGTGCGGTTCGCCGGAATGCCGGCCGACGATCCGAACCCCACACCGCCGCCATTACATCGCCGCAGGTGAAAGCCATGTACGGCAGCCACCCGATCCCGCGTTTCCCCCTGTACACCAGATGTTGCGCCCGCTCTTGCCTCGCTGACGCGGCGTAGCCACGCGCGCGGCTTACCAACAGGAGTATGCGATGCACAGTCTTCGGAACGGGGTACCTGGGGGCCACGCATGCCGCGTGTATGGCCGAGCTGGGGCACGATGTGGTCGGGGTGGATGTGGATCCCGGCAAGGTGGCCAAACTGGCCGACGGTGTGGTGCCGTTCTACGAACCGGGCCTGGACGAGGTGCTGCAACGCAACCTCGCCGCGGGCAGGCTGCGGTTCACCACCGACTACGAGGACGCCGCGGCCCACGCCGACGTGCACTTCCTCGGCGTCGGCACACCACAGAAGAAGGGTGAGTACGGCGCCGACCTGAAATACGTACACGCCGTTGTCGATGCCCTCGCGCCGATGCTGGAGCGCCCGGCGATGATCGTCGGCAAGTCGACAGTCCCGGTGGGAACCGCTGCGGCACTGGGTGATCGGGCCCGCGCGGCCGCGACCGTCGACGTCGAGGTCGCGTGGAACCCGGAGTTCCTGCGTGAAGGTTTCGCCGTGCAGGACACCCTGCGCCCCGACCGCCTCGTCCTCGGCCTCGACCCCAGCCGCGAGCGTTCGCCCTGGGTCGAGCAGCAGATCCGCGAGATCTACGCCGACCTGATCGCCGCCGAGATCCCCCTCCTGCTGACCGACCTGGCCACCGCCGAATTGGTGAAGGTCTCCGCGAATGCCTTTCTGGCGACCAAGATCTCGTTCATCAACGCGGTATCCGAGGTCTGCGAGGCGACCGGCGCCGACGTGACGATGCTGGCCGACGCCCTCGGCTACGACGCCCGCATCGGCCGCCGATTCCTCAATGCTGGACTGGGTTTCGGCGGCGGCTGCCTGCCCAAGGACATCCGCGCCTTCATGGCCCGCTCCGGCGAGCTCGGCGCCGACCACGCCGTGGCGTTCCTGCGCGAGGTCGACAACATCAACATGCGGCGCCGCACCAAGGTGGTCGACATGGCCGCGCGCGCCTGCGGCGGCTCGCTGCTCGGCGCGAACGTGGCGGTCCTGGGCGCGGCGTTCAAACCGGAATCCGACGACGTGCGCGATTCGCCGGCGCTGAACGTGGCGGGGATGATCCAGCTACACGGCGCCGTCGTCACCGTGTACGACCCGAAGGCGGTGGAGAATTCGCGCCGGGTGTTCCCGACATTGAACTACGCCACCTCGGTCGCGGAGGCGTGCGATCGCGCCGATGTGGTGCTGGTCCTGACCGAATGGAACGAATTCACGGCGTTGACTCCGGCCGACCTGGACCCGGTGGTGCGGACCCGTTCGATCATCGACGGTCGCAATTGCCTGGACCGCACTACCTGGCGGGAAGCCGGGTGGGTGTACGCCGGACTCGGTACCCCGTAGAGTGGCGATCCAAGCGGGGGCTGCCGGACCATAGATCCGAGTACGCAGGCTCCGCATGTCGTGCGGTAGGAACGAGATGGGCAGCTGATGAGTGCGGTATTGGGAGTATCGGTGGGGGCCGGCACAGTGCGCCTCGCACGCCCGCAGCACGGTGGCCCCCACGGGTTCGTCCCGCCGTATTCGTTCGAGCTGCACACCCTTTCGATGCCCGAGCACCAGGCCGAGGAGTCCGCGGCCGACGCTATCGCCCAGGCGCTGGCCGCATCGCCCGAGGTCACCGCCACCACGGTCACCTTCCGCAGCGATCAGCAGGCCAGGGCGATCAGGGCCGCGATGGCGCGCCGCCAGCTCACCAACTATCAGCTGGTCCCCGAAGCCGTTGCCGCCGTGCACTTCGCGCACGCGACCAGCGATATGCGCGAGGTATCCACACTGGCGGTCTACGACCTGGGCAGTTCGGGTCTCACGGTGAGTGTGATCAACGCGCGCACCAGCGATGTCTACCAGTGCGAGCGGATCAGCGACATCAGCGGCGACTACCTGGATTCGCTGATCAGGGAACAGCAGATCGCCTCGGGCCGGATCGCGCATCCGGCCGATCCGGTGGGGCTGGCCGAGCTGGACGCGCTGTGCCGGGCCGCCAAGGAACAGCTGTCGAGCAACAACGCGGTGGCGCTGCCCAGCGAGCAGGGCCTGGTGCTGCTCACCCAGGAGAACTTCGAAGCGCTGATGATGCTGGCGATCGAGTCGTCGGCGCGGATGACCCGCGATGTCATCATCCGCGCGCAGCATCCGGTGCAGGCGATCATGGTGATCGGCGGCGGTGCCCGGATTCCGCTGATCGCGCGGGTATTGGAACGCACGATCGGCGTTCCGGTGATCGTGCCGGCCGAGCCGGAGACGGCGCTGGCCCGCGGCGCGGCACTGCTGGCCCGCCCCGCCCAGGTGCAGCAGGCGCCGGTCGGTCCACCGGCCGCGCCGCTCGGTGACGTCGACGACGCCACCCCGGCGTGGCTGACCGCGCCGGCCCGCCGTCGTCCACTCAGCGCGCTGACCAACCGCGGCCACAATCGCCGCGAGCTGAATGCCGCCGTGCTGACGGTGAGTTCGCTGGTCGTGGTCGCCGCGATCGGCCTCGGCCTCGGCTACGGGCCGGAGGTGCTCGAGCGCGGCAATTCCAGCGACGGTTCGCAGGCGGTACCCGCGACGACCGCGCCGCGTCCCTCGATGGCCGGTCCGACCTCGGCCGCGGCGCCGACCACCGACGCGGTCCACGCCACGGTGGCCGCCCCGCCCGCCCGACAGCAGGGGTCCCAGCCGACCACCTCGGCCCCGCCGACGCAGGGCCCCAACACCTTCACCGTGGTGCCGGGCCTGCCGCCGATCGTCGTGCCGACGCTGCCGCCGGTGGTGTTGCCTGGCTTCCCGCCGCCCGGCGAGTAACTCAGGTCCTGGCGTGCCTGGCACGCTGCGGCGCGACCACGACCGGCTTGGCGCCGAACGGCCGGGCGAGCAGCACCGCGATGGCGGTGGTCAACGGCACCGACAGCGCGAGCGCGATACCGCCGACCGCGGAGCGGGTGATCTCGATGGCGACGGCGTCACCGGTGAGCACGTCGGTGATGGATCGCCCGGCGACGCTGAACAGCAGCAGCAGCGGCAGCGCGCCACCGGCGTAGGCGAGCACCAGGGTGTAGACCGTGCTGGCGATGTGGTCGCGACCGACGCGCATGGTGGCGGTGAAGATCTCGCGCCGCGACGCGCCCTCGTCCAGCGCGGCGAGTTCGAAGGCGGCCGAGGCCTGGGTGATGGTGACGTCGTTGAGCACGCCGAGCGAGCCGATGATGAACCCGGCCAGCAGCAGTCCGGTGATGCTGACGTGCTGGAGGTAGGTGGCCACATTGGTGTTCTGCTCTTCGGACAGACCGGTGAGGTTGGTGACCTCCAGCGTCAGCCAGGACAGGAAGGCCGCCACCAGCATCGAGGCGAGCGTCCCGAGCAGCGCGGAACTGGTCCGCAGGTTCACCCCGTGCGCGAGGTAGAGCACCACGTAGAGGATCAGCGCTCCGGAGACCAGCGCGACCGGAATCGCGGGCTTGCCGTCGAGCAGCGCGGGCAGCAGGAACATGACGACGACGGCGAACGCGAACAGCAGCCCGATCAGTGCCCTGAACCCACGCCACCGCGCGACGACACAGATGACAACGACGAACGCGAGCACGATCAGCAGCAACGGCAGCCCGCGCGAGTAGTCCTCGAACGCGTACAGCGTCATCCCACTCGGATCCTCGGCCCGCACGACCCGGATATCGTCACCGGCCCGCAGATCGGGTTGCCCTGGCCCCGGCGCGATTTCGAACAGCGTCTTGTCCCCCTCGTCGGGCCCCGACCGCAACTCGACAATGCTCCGCTGACACGTATAGGCCCCCGTCCGCGGCGCCTCGGGCTTGTCACTGAACACCTTCCCCTGCGAGGGACTCCCACAGGGCCCGATGTCCTGCATCACCACAGTCCCCGCCTCGGTATGCACCGCCTCCCCGGTAGCGGTCTGCATAGGCAACGGAATCTCGACGTGCTGCGCACTCGGCCACAGAATCACCATCGCCACCAACACCACCACCCCGATGACAGCAAGCAGCCCCACAACAACTTTCGCGGCGGTAGCCCCGATAGCAATGGGCCCCGAATGATCGTGATGGTGGTGATGATGATCGCTCACCGGGCAGAGCTTAAAGGATCTCGTTTTCAAGAACGACCCGACGCAACCCACAGATCACGCAAGAACATGGGTAACTCACCGGGAACGGGCTACCCCCACCACCCCACCCACCGCCGGCCGCAAACACAAAACCTCCCCGCGCCTAGGCCTGGCCTAGATTCGAGTATATGAGGTACAGTTTTTTTTTTCTGCGTAGATCAGGTGGATGTCTCCGCCTTTCTCTTATAAACATAACCGAGCCCACGATA
>NZ_JBHXMY010000285.1:0-2032 GCF_042720195.1 Nocardia sp. NPDC058497
GGCAACCAGCTGCGCCATGCCCCGGCTGTCGGGATGAAACGGCACGCCATGACGATGCCCTCGCTGGTCGTAGACCAGTTGCGCGATCTCTCCGCCGAAGTGCTGGTGGAGTTCCCTGATCAGCGGCGCGAGAGAGGTCGCGTCGGACAGCGGGCCGTGGAGATAGACGACCGTTGCTGCCGCATCGCGGCTGCCGTAGCGGGTCACTACGATGGGGGTGTCGTCGTCTGCGGTGACGGTGAACCGTTGGCGGTCACGGTTGCGAGTGAAGGATTCGGTGCTGGTCTTGGCATCGGACATCTCAGTTGCCTCCGGCGACGGCGGCGTTCATGATCGCGCCGGCGGAGGTGGCGATGATCCCGCCGACCAGGGCTGCGAACACGATCTTGGGTGACTCCACGGCTCCGCCGTGCCAGCGTTCCCACCCGAATTTGCCGCCTGCGTAGATCAGTGCCGCGATCCCGGCCAGCATCACCAACCAGCTCAGGTAGCCGACCAGGTTGGTCAGCTTCTCCCCTCCCGGTGGACGCGTCGGATTGACCGTGATCTGCTGGGACAGCACCGACAGGCTGTCTCCCACAACGGATAGCGTGGACATTCTCATCTCTCCGAATCCTGTTCTTCTGTAGCGGTTTTCAACGAAGTAGTGAGCGCGTCGATGAGCTCGCTGCCAGCGCGGTGCACGTCCGCGGGCACCGTCTCGGTCAGGCCGGACCGCCGTGGCGGGGCGGGGGTGAAGGGAGCGAACTGGGCGAGCTCTCCCAGTTCGCGTTCGACGAGTTCGTCGTGCCAGCCGATCTCCCACACGAGATCGGTCAGGTCCTCGACGACGGCTCGGTAGCGGCGCACCGCCGCCGGAATCCGGCCCGGCCGGGCGGCGGTCAGAACGACACCGACGACGTCGACGCCGTCAGGAGCTGATCCGGCGTGCCATTCGCGCAGCCGGTCGGCGCAAGCGATCAGCCCGGGCAGGCACAGCCGGGCCGCGACCACGACCCGTTGCGTGGTCTCCGGTGAGGCCGGCCATTGTTGTCCGCAGTCAGCTGCGGGTGCCCACCATCGCGCGACCGTCGACGTTCCGGCGCCGCCGTGAGCGCCGACGATCGCGACCAGTGGTGGATGAGCGCCGGTGATCGGCAGCGGTTCAGCGCGGTATCCAGCGCGATTGGAGGGAGGGTGCACTGTGGCCGGGTCCAACCGGCGGCCACCGATCGCGTGCAGCGGATGATCGTGAGCGGTCAGGGCAACCATGTCAGCTGCCTCGCTTCTGAACATTGGTGATGACCAGACCCGAAGGCGCGGCGGCGACGTTGACCAGCTGCAGGTAGTCCAAGCGGCGGCCGTCGGCCTGCAGTTCGACCAGGTGCACCTCGGCGGTGTTCTCCGCGATCACGCTTATACCGACGCAGTGAGTGACACCAACAGGCAGGGCGGCGATCGCGGCGGTGAGTCCTTCGCGTGTCACGCCGGACTGTGGCCCGACCAAGGCCAGTGCGGCTTCCGGGTTGCGTTGTACGTAGTAGGCGTGTTCGAACTTCGCGATCACCCCGACGGTGGTTGTTGTGTCACCCGCGCCGTCGGTCACCGTGTGCGAGGTCAGGCCGGCGCAAGCTCGCGCTCGTTGAGGGGTCGTCGGGCTCGGCGTGGTCGTTGTCACGCTCGCGAGCGTCGGGGTGGTCGATGTCGTGTTGATCGGCATCACGACGACCCCGATTCCCAGGACCACGACCGCGAGGGTTCCCGCAGCGCCGGTGGCGAACAAGGCTGTCCGAGTGCGGATTCTGGATCCTGGGCCCGGCGTGCCGGTCCGGTCGCCGGACCGCAGGTCGCGGGGATAGGCGTGATCGGGCTGTTCGTCGTCGGCTTGGAACGAGTTCAACCATCCAGCGCCGTGGCCCGGAATCAGGTGATCGCTGGGCATGAAGTTCACCTCCTCGAGGTGGGGCAGGGGTGGGGGTCGGGGCCCGGGGGGGGGGCCCGCCGCGAGAGCGCCACCGCGGGGGTGGGTGAGGTTGGAGACGGTGTGTGGAGG
>NZ_JBHXMY010000285.1:2042-3787 GCF_042720195.1 Nocardia sp. NPDC058497
GTCTTTACTTCCACCCCCTGGGGGGGGGGCGGGGGGGGGGGGCGGGCCCTTCGTACCACACCGTTGGAAGAGCCACTGATCAGGGGGATAGACAGTGACAGCTCTTGTGCTCCGAAGGGGTCTAGGGACGCGGAACCGACGTCGCCGGACCGTGAGTGGTCGACGGTGAGATCGGCTGCGTGGTAGTGGGATTCGTCGATGTCGGATGTGGACTCGTGGTTTCGGTGGCGCTGTTGGGCGTGGGCGCCGCTGGCGACGACGAGGGTGGGAAGGCTGTGGCGAGGTCGGCGGCCAAGGCGGTGAACCAGGCCGCGGTCGCGGCCAAGGGGGTTTCGCCGCTGGTGGTCGCCGAGACGGTGCTGTAGCTGCTGCGCCGGCCGGAGGAGTCGCTGTACTGGGCCGTCGCCGAGGTCGTGTACAGGTCCTCGGTGTCGGTGATGGTGCTGGTGATCGCCTCGAAGGCGTCGTTGACCCAGGTACTGATCGACTGCGGCGGCACCAGATCCACCACAGCGTCAGCGACTTTCGTGCCCAGCACAGCGACTGCTGCGGCTGGGTTGGACAATCCGACGGCGGCCAGTTCGGCGATCGTGGTCGCGGTGAATACCTTCTGAGCGACCGACACGACGGCGCTGAGGCCGATCGTGCCGATCTTGAACAAGGCCGACAGCGCGTCGGATTCGGTCGGCGCGGTCGCGGTCGGTGAGGAGGCTTCGGCCAGACGCTGACCGAGAGTCTTCGATGGTGAATAGGTCAGCTGGTCCAGGCTGGTACCGCTGATGTCGTCGTTGACGACACCGACAGCGGTGGTGAATGCCGTGCTGACCAGAGCTTGAGCGACTGTAGCGATCGCAGCGACGGGATCTTTGCCCTCGGTCTGGCCCGAGATGTTGGCAACCGCGGTCACCAGCGGACTGCCCGACTGGACGTCACAGGTCGCATCACCGGCCACGCACAGGTCGGCGACCCTGCCGACGAGCGTGCCGTAGCTGACCGGGTTCGCAGCAGCGTCGATCCCGGCACCGGACAGGCCGGTGTTGGTCAGACTGATCTTGGCGACGTTGGTTCCGTCGGTGCCCGTCGCGGCCGCCGGCGCGCTGGCGTTGTCGGTGCCCGGGAACACGCCGGTCGCGGCTCGCCGCGTCGGGTTGGCCAGCAGCGCGACTGCGGCGACCTTTTCGGCCGGAACCCGTGAGCGCCCAGCGCCTACCTTCTCGGCGAAAGCAGCTGCGGCAGCGGCACCTTGGGCATAGCCAGCGACAGCGATCTGGGTCGACGGGCACCGTTCGACTACGTCGCCGGCGAGTTGTTCGATCTGGTCGGCCGCTGTGGTCACAGCCGCGGAGTAGTTGACCGAACCCACTTCTGAGCCGAACACGATGTAGGACCGCTCGATCGCCTCTCCGGCTGTGTTCGCCATCCGTCCGAAGGCTTGTCCCAGGACACCGGTGTCGCCGGTGTCCACGCTCGTGGTCGCGCCTTCCTCGCTGCTCTGCACTCCGAGGACGTAGAGAACCGGACAGGTCGACGTCGCGGGAGCGCCAGACGTGCCGGGTGCGCTCGACCCCGTGGTGGAGGGGGGTTGCGCGGCGGTGATGGCCGACCCGCCGAGCGTGAGGGTCACCGCCAGCGCCACCGCCGTGACGGCTCGGGTCGTGTGATGGATTGCGGGTCGCTTCATCGGATTCGGATTCCTCTCGGGATCGTCGGGTCGGCCTGCCCGCACCCCGCAGAGGGTCGGGGCG
>NZ_JBHXMY010000285.1:3797-7481 GCF_042720195.1 Nocardia sp. NPDC058497
TTATTTGCGTCCCTATACTTGTCTCCCTCATCCCCTCGGTTATGGTGGGGAGGCCCCCCCTCCCCCCCTCTGGGTTTGGGTGCGAGGACTCCCGGGTCAGGTGGCTTGGATGGGTCCGGGTCGACCGGAGGGCCGGGCGAATCCCTCACGCAGGGTGGTGAAGACGTCGGGGACGCCGAGGTCGGCGGCGCCGAGGTGGGTGACGTCGTATTCCGACCACGACACCGCCACGTCGCGGGAGATGTACTCGGCGAACAGTCCTCTCGAGGACTCGATCGGAACCAGGCCGTCGAGGAGCCCGTGATACAGATGCACCGGCACCAGGGGTGCTTTTGTTGTGCCGAGGATTTCGTTGGCGAGTACGTATCGCCAGAGCGGGTCGTTCCACGGGTCGGGGCGTTCGCACCACACCGACAACGGGTGCAGGTACTGCACCATCAGACGCGCCAGGTCGAGGTGGGAGGCGGTGCTGACGGCGCGGACGCCCTCGTCGGTCAGCAGGTGATCGACAGGTAGGTGCGCGTAGGCGCGCATCAGCCCGACCATTCCCGCGAACGCCAGCCCCGCCCATGGACCACCATCGAGATCGGTGATCAACGCACGCGGGTCCCGGATCACCGCACCGGCGGCGACGGCCCGCAGATCCAGGTCGGGGGCATACTCGGGTTGGTGTTCGGCCGCCGCGACCGCTGCCCGGCCGCCGTCGGCGTATCCCCACACGGCGACCGGCACCGAACGTCTGTCTCCGGCTGCGGGCTTGGTGAGGGCGCGGGCCAGGTCGAGCACCGCGTGCGCGCCTGCCTTCGCGGCAAGGAAATGGTGTGGCCCCAGCCCGGTGATGCCCAGCCCGATGCCGTCGGGGAGGGCGACGGTCCATTCCTGGGCCAGTGCCGCGGCGATGCTGCTGGCGTCTGGTTCGGCGCCGTCGACGAGGAGCTGCGAGGGTGCGCACCGGCCGCCGAGTCCGTGGAAGGTCGGTACGTAGACGACCAGCGGGGGTCGCGCGGTGCCGTTGCCGGTCCTGGTCTTCGGTTCCAGCACGATGCCCGAGGCCGGGACCGGAATCCCGAAACTCGTTCTGCTCGTGTAGACAAGCTGCCAGGCCCGGCCCAGCCCCGCCAGGTGCGGCACGCTGACATCGCGCGTGCGCAGGACGACCCCGCGCTCAGCTCCAGGGCCGAGATAGGTGTTGTCGTAGAAGGCGTCGGTGGTCTCGTTGCCGGTCATGACCGGGCTCCGGCGATGTCGTGGGCCAGCGCGATCATCCAGGCGATGCCTGAATTCATCTGTCCGGTCAGGGCATAGCCGTTGTGGCGCCCGACCGTGTCGGCGAAATGCAGCCAGGTGACCGGGTTGACCAGCTCGGCGTTCTCCGTCGCCACCTGCCCCCATGCCGCACCGAGCTGCGCGATCAGCTTCGGCACCAACACCAGCGGATTCGCGGTGATTGCGGCGATGATCTCGCTCCACCGTGCACCGGCCGCCGCCGGATCGGGGCTGGATGTGCGGGGGTCACCGGCGTCGACGAGTCGATCCCCCAATCCGGCCTGTGGCGTGTAGTCGACGTTGCCCAGGCTGACCTGGAAGTCGTTGAGAACGACGGTGTTCCAGGCATCGCCGAGTGCGCTCGACAGCGCCGCACCCAGGGACGAGATGGCCCCGATCGGGTTGGTCAGATCGGCTTGGGCGAACAGCTCCGCTCCCAGGCGAAGGACCGCCGCCTGCCCGGGGGCCGAGCAAGCGAGGTCGCCGTCACTGCAGATGTCAGCGACCCGCCCGGTGAGATCGCCGTACCCGTCGGAGGTGGTCGCGATCCCCGCTCCCCCGGCCGGCGCGGCCAGCACCTGCACTGTCGACACCGCCGCACCGGTCGTCCCAGGCGCCGCGTCGGGCACGGTCTGACCAGGCCTCCCGGGGAACACGGGCTCGAGCTGGCCGCGGTCGGGGTTGGCGTACAGCGCGATCCCGGCGACTCGATCGGCCGGTACCGGTCCGTTGCCGGAGCCGACGTCGCGGGCGAAGCTCGCCATCGCCTGTGCGCCCTGGGAGTAGCCGACCCCGGCGAGCATGGTGTCCGGGCAGGACTCGACGACCTGTATGGCTGCGGCGTCGAGATTGGCTCGCGCGCCCGATACCGAGGACACATACGGGTTGGCGCCGCCGCCGGGGACGATGCCACCGAACCCGGCCTCGTAGCCGATGTAGGCGCGCTGCACCAGCGCGGGGACGGTAGAGACGACCGGTCCGATCAGCGACCCGACGATGCCGGTGTCGACGAGCGGGTCGGCGGTCGGCGAGGACTGTCCGGTGCCCTGGACACCGAGGATGTAGAGGGCTGGGCAGCCGTTGATGGGGACTGCTTTCGCGGGACCGGCTGAGGTCGGGGCGGTCACCGCCGCAGCGCCCAGCACGGCGGCGACTGCGGCCGCAACCCTTCGACCGGTCATTGGCCGACTCCGACACCCGCGCCGAACCCGGCGCCGATGGTGCCGCCGACCACCGCACCGACGACCGCGACAGGCACCCCGGCAATCGCGGCACCGGCAGCTGCACCCGCTGCGCCACCCAGGGCCGTGCCAGCAACACCGCTGGTGACCTGGCCGACGATCGGAACCGGCACCATGATGCCCAGGGCGGCCCCGGCGATCCCGCCGACGGTGCCGCCGATCAGTGCACCGACTGTCGCACCAGCCGCGGCAGCGGGGGCTCCGAGCACCGTCGCACCGGCCGCGCCGCCGAGTCCGGCGCCGCCCAGGACCGCGCCGGAGACGCGGTCGGATCGGCCGGCCGGGATGCCGATCGAGTCCAGGGCGGTGGCGACTTGGGCTTCGGCGCCGGCGGCGGTGTTGTTGATCGTGTCGCGTACCTCGACCGGTAGCCAGTCCGGGCTCGGGGTCTGCCACTCTCCGATCCGGATCGTGTTCTCCGGCGGTGTGATCGGCGCGACCGGCTCCACCGGTTCGGGCAGATGCAGTTCCTCGATCCGTACCGGCTCGACCGGTTCCTCCACACTCGGGGCGGGCCGCGACGAGCCGTTGCGTAGCTCAGCGGGCTGTTCGTAATACCGCGGTGCAGGTTCTGGTGTGGGTTCGGGCTCCGGTTCGGGAGCCGGTGGCGGCGCGGGAGTTTCGGTGCCGGGCTGGGCCGGGCTGGTGACACCGCCCTGGTCGGCCACCGTGGCCAGTGGGCCATTGGCGTGGGCCGGGGCGGCGGTGCCCACAGCGACCGCTACCGGGATCGCGGCGGCCAGCAGCAGGGTGCCGGCTCGACGTGGACTGGGAATTCTGTATCGACCGCGAGCGGCACTTGCGCGGGCGGCAGTGTATTCGGGCATGACTGGTCGACCTCTCTAGCCGAAAGATGACGCTGATGGGTTATGCCGCAGCTGAATTGGTTCGGTGGTGCGGCGAGAATTCAGATCGACGTCCGCCGGGCACCGCCGGCCGGTGCAGGACCGGACGCGGCGGTGTCTCTCGACGACTGGGTCAGAGGATGGTGAGTGCCAGGTGGAGGAGCTGGTTGGCCAGGGCAGCGCCGTTGGCCAGCAACGACAGCCCGGCGTTGAGGTAGCTGGCGATCACGATGGGATCCACAGAAATTACATTCTCGGATTGGAATGGCGTTAGCCATACAAACCAACCACCAAAACCCCGGGGGCGCGCTGGGCGTAGCTCTCCCCCCATT
>NZ_JBHXMY010000286.1:0-7441 GCF_042720195.1 Nocardia sp. NPDC058497
GATCAGTGCGCCGCAGGCGCCGGAGTGGGCGCGTCGACATGCTCGCGGACGCGCAGCGACGCCCACAGCGCGGCGGTGGCGGCCGTGCACGCCGCGGCGCCGCCGACATGGATGGCGACCAGCGCGGCGGGCACATCGGTGAAGTACTGGACGACGCCGACAAGCGACTGCGACACGACCAGGCCGAGCAGCACGTACAGACGGACGCGGATCGCCGGAGTGATACCGACGGCGAACAGACCGAACGCGAGGCCGACCAGCAGCGCCAGATAGCCGACGAGCAACTGTGAGTGCAGGTGCACCAGCGTGACGATCTCCACCTGCAGCCGCGCGACCGGGCGCTCGATGCTCTTGTCACCGGCGTGCGGTCCGGCGGCGGTGACCAGCGTGCCCGCGATCAGCACACCCGCCAGCGCGACACCGCTGAGCGCGGTGAGCCAGCGCAGGGGAGCGGGCACCTGGACGGTGTCGATGCCGTCGTCGGGCTGGCCGATCTTGGCGTAGAGCACGACCGCCAGCCACACCATCACCATCGAGGCCAGCAGGTGCACGGCCACCGTCCACCACAGCAGACCGGTCCGCACGGTGATGCCGCCGATGATCGCCTGCACGACCGTGCCGCCGGGCATCAGCCACGCGTAGACGAGCACCTCGCGGCGGCGCCGCGCCCTGACCACGGCGAGCACGATCAGCGCGGCGCACAGCGTCACCGCGAAGGTGAGCAGCCGGTTGCCGAACTCGACGGTCTGATGGATGACCGGCACCTCCGACACCCCCACCGGGGTGAAGCTGCCGGGGAAGCACTGCGGCCAGGTCGGGCAGCCGAGGCCCGACGCGGTGACGCGCACGACGGCGCCGGTCACCGAAATGCCGGCCTGGCTGAGGATCACCGCGAACGCGATGAGCCGCTGCACCCGCAGCGAGGGGAGCGGCAGCCGGTCGACGAGTCCCAGGAAGGCGCGATACAGCACGTCACGATGGTACTGGCCGCGAATTCCCGACCGATACCAGGGCTACTACGGTGCGTCGTTGATCACTCAGCTGAACCGGAACAGCCGGGTCGCGAGCCAGCCGCAGACCATGCCCCACACCGCGAGCACCGCGACACCGAACCAGTCGACCGCCCCGGACAGCGCCGCTTCCAGCGCGAACGCCAGCGCGCCGGACGGAACCAATCGGACGAGCACGGTGACGGCGGTCGGCAGCGAATCGCCGACGAGCACCAGGCTGGCGACGCCGAGCATGATGAACCACAGGATATTGGCCAGCGCCAGCACGGCCTCGGCCTTGAGCGTCCCGCCCAGCAGCAGGCCCATGGCCGCGAAGGTCGCGGTGCCGAGCGCGATCACCAGCGCGCCGAGCGCGAGTCCGCCGAGTCCTGGCCGCCAGCCCAGCGCGGCGCCGATCGCGCCGAGCAGCATCGCCTGCAGCACCACCACGATCAGCACGGCCGCGCACTTACCCGCGATCACGCCCCAGCGCGGCAGGGGCGTCGCGCCGAGGCGCTTGAGGGCGCCGTAGCGCCGGTCGAAGCCGACGGCGATGGCCTGGCCGGTGAACGCGGTCGACATCACCGCGGTCATCATGACCATCGGCACCACCTTCTCGACCCGGTGCTCGCCGAGCTCGCCGAACGGCAGCAGGGTGAGCCCGATCAGCAGCGTGATCGGGATGAACATGGTGAGCAGCAGCTGTTCGCCGTTGCGCAGCAACAGCTTCAGCTCGAGCCCGGTCTGCGCGGTGAGCATCGTCGCGCGCGAGGCCGGTCGCGGGCCGGGGGCGAACGTGCCGGGCAGGAACCGGCTGGTGGTCTCGGTCATCCGCGCAGGTCCCGTCCGGTCAGTTCGAGGAAGACGTCTTCGAGGCGGCGCGTGTCGATGCGGATGTCGGTGGCCAGCACGTCCATCCTGGCGCACCAGGCGGTGACGGTCGCCAGCACCTGCGGGGTGATCTCGCCCTCGACGAGATAGGTGCCCGGTGACATCTCGCGCGGCGAGAAGCCTTCCGGCAGCGCCGATTTCAGCAACGCGATATCGAGTTTGGGTGGGGCGCAGAACCGCAGCTGGCCCGCGGCGCCGTGCGCGGTGACCTCGGCGGGCGTGCCCTGGGCGACGATCTCGCCGTGATCGATGATCACCAGCTGGTCGGCGAGCTGCTCGGCCTCGTCCATCATGTGCGTGGTGAGCACGACGCTCACCCCGTCGCGGCGCAGGGCGTCGATCAGTTCCCACACGATCAGCCGCGCCTGGGCGTCCAGGCCCGCGGTGGGTTCGTCGAGGAACACGATCTCCGGCCTGCCGACCAGCGCGCAGGCCAGCGCGAGCCGCTGCTGCTGACCACCGGACAGGCGGCGGTAGGGTGTGCGGCGGTTGTCCTGCAGACCGAGGGTCGCCAGCAGCCAGTCGGGATCGATCGGGTCGGCCGAGTAAGCGGCGACCAAGTCGAGCATCTCGCCGGCGCGGGCGCCTGGGTAGGCGCCGCCGCCCTGCAGCATCACGCCGATGCGCGGGCGCAGCTGTTCGGACTCGGCGATCGGGTCGAGCCCGAGGACGCGCACCGTGCCCGCGTCGGGGCGGACGAAGCCCTCGCACATCTCGACCGTGGTGGTCTTGCCCGCGCCGTTGGGGCCGAGCAGCGCGAACACCTGGGCCTGTTCGACATCGAACCGCAGGCCGTCGACCGCGGTGGTCTCGCCGTAGCGCTTGACCACGCCGTCGACGCTAACAGCGGGTCCGGAGCGACTTGTCACGACTGCGCCTCGCTGACGCTCGGCTCCGTCGCGCCAACTGGTGCTGTGCCCTTGGTTCGCTCGCTGCGCTCCCTCACGGTCTCACACGGTAAGCCGTGCCCTCCTGTGACGGAGCTGACACCCCCGGCTGAGCCCGCCACGGCAGGGAGTGCCGGGTGAGTGCGAAGAACAACCCGAAGCAGACCGCGGCGGCCAGTGCGGCGCCGATGATCTGGAAGACCTGGAATTCCGCACCGCGCGGCATCACGAGCATCGAGACGACGGCGGAGAACGCGACGGCGGGCACGCGGAACACCGGTTGGGTGGCCCAGGCGGCCAGCGGCACGATCGCCCACAGCAGGTACCAGGGCTGGACCACGGGGAACAGCAACACGATCGCGCCGAGCGAGACGCCGAGCGCGCCGACCGGGTGCAGCCTGCCGGTGCCGGTGGCGACCAGCATGCGCACCGTCAGGTATGCAGCGACGGCCGCCGCGATCGGCCGGGTGATCGACAGCAGTGCCGTCGTGTGATCGCCGAGACCGAGCAGCACGCCGCCGAATCCGGTGATGATGCCGATGACCGTCGGCAGCGACATCCAGCTGCGTACGGCGCTGGCGGTGTTGAGGGTGAAGATCCAGCCGAACCCGAGTCCACTCAGCCAGCTCACCACCAGTGTCGTCACCCCGGCGATCAGACCGAGCAACAGGGCCGCCTTGACGACAGCCTGCGGGGTGCCGCCCCAGCGGCGGGCCAGCGCCATACCGACGAAGCCGAGCGCGATGATCGAGGTGAACTTCACCGACGACGACAACGTGATGACGACCGCGCCGCCGATCAGCAGGGCATACGCGCGAGCGTCGAACGGCGCCAGATTCGTGCCGGTCAACCGATCGGGCTTGCCACCGTTGCCGTAGATCGCGCGCAGCATCAGCTCCACGCCCGCCAGCATCAGACCGAGCATGAGCGCGTCGTTGTGCACGCCGCCGACCAGGTGAAACAGCACCAGCGGGTTGGCCGCGCCCAGCCACAGCGCGCTCACCGGGGCGACACCGCAGCGCACGGACAGCCGGGGCAGCGCCCACACGATCAGCGCGACACCGGCCAGCGCCAGCAGCCGGTGCACCCACACCCCGGCGATGATGTTGTCCCCGGTCAGCTCCGCGATCCCGCGACCGATCCACAGGAACAGCGGACCGTAGGGTGCGGGCGTGTCGCGCCAGATCGTCGGCACATTGTTGGTGAGGACGTTGTCGATGCCGAGCCCGGCGACCGGACCCTCCAGGTAGGGGTCGATGCCGCGCGCGGCGATCTCGCTCTGCGCCAGATAGGAATAGACGTCGTTGCTGAACATCGGCGGCGCCACGCTGAGCGGGATGATCCACAGCAGCAGCGTCCGGTCCAGCTGCGACCGGCTCAACCGGTGCAGCGGCGACCCGGCCAGCCCGCCGACCGCGAACCGGCCCAGCAGCAACCACGCGCCGATCACCAGCACGGTGCCGAACATGCACATCGCCAGCGACCCCGTGTGCGCCCGCGCGAAGATGCCGAGCACCCGCATGCCCGAGACCGGGTTCTGGTGCACCGGCTGCGCGCCGATACCCAGCGCCGCGATCGCCATCAGCACCGCGCCGGTCGCGCCCATCAGCCGGATCCGGTCCAGTTGCGCGCGCTCGTTCTTGTCGAGCCCGGGGACCTCGCTCTCGTCGCGGTGCAGCACCGCGACGGTGTGATCGGGCGTCGGCACATCGAGCCCGAGAGCCCGCCTCCCGAACGCCAGTGTCTTGCGCGCCGCGCCCTCCAGTACCGCCACGAACACGGAGCCTAGTGTGGTCGGCCGCGGGTGGCGCTGTTCCGGTCGGCCGGACGTCGTCGACCAGCGCGGTCAACGCGGTTGCGGCGCCTCCACGACAGGGGCCGACACCTCGACGGGCGCCATCGGCCGGTCGCCGTACACCGCGACGGCGGCCGCGACGGTGACGGCCAGGCACGCCACCGCGACCGCGGCGAGAGCGACCCAGCCGATGGTCCGCGCCGCTTCCGGTGTCCGCGCCGCTTCCGGCCTGCGGGTCAGCAGCCAGCCGGGGACGAACAGGAAACCGAGCGCGGCGAGCGTGCCGGCGGCCAGCCCGCCGAGGTGGCCCCACAGCGAGATGCCGGGCAGCGAGAAGCTGATCAGCACGTTGATGCCGATGACGACCAGCATCGGCGTCGGGCTCTGCCGCAGCCGGATCAGCGTCACGGTGACCGCGCCGAACAGGCCGTACACCGCACCGGAGGCGCCCGCGGTCGCGGTGATCATGTCCGACAGGGCCATCACCGCGGCGGAACCGCCGAGCAGCGAGACCAGGTAGACGCAGGCGAACCGCACCCGGCCCAGCACCTGCTCGAGATCGCGTCCGACGACATAGAGGGCGAACATGTTGACCAGCAGGTGGATCGCGCCGTAATGCAGGAATCCCGAGCCGAGCAACCGCCACCACTCGCCGTCGGCGACCAGCAGCGGAACCAGCACGAATTCCCGGAACAGCGCCGACCCGCGATAGTTGTCCATCGCGCTGCCCGCCTGGGCGGCCGTGATGACGTAGACCAGCACATTGACCGCGATCAACCCGTAGGTGACATACGGAACCGCACCGCCACCGGCCCGCCCGCCACCGACGGTGCGCACCTGCCGCACGTCCCGCTGCCCCTGCCGCACGCAGTCGACACAGTGCTGCCCGACCGAGGCGGGCCGCAGGCATTCCGGACAGGCGGGCCTGCCGCACCGCGTACACGCGAGTCCGGTGGGTCGATCGGGGTGGCGGACACAGGTGGGTGTGGGCGGGGTGGACACACCGCTATCGTGCCATGCGCGTCGCGGCGGGCGGCCTGTCGCGGGCGGGCAGTTTCGGTCGGCGCGACGGGGCTATGACCGGGACATGACGTCATTGTGGTGGAACAACGCCGAGGTCCCCGCCCGTTTGCGGCTCACCGCCGGTCCCCGCTTCGACACCGTCGTCATCGGCGCCGGGCTGGTCGGGCTGGCGACCGCGCTGCTGCTGGCCGAGCAGGGCCGCGAGGTCGCGGTGCTCGAGGCCAGGCGGGTCGGCGCGGGCACGACCGCCGCCTCCACGGCGAAGATCTCGCTGCTGCAAGGCACCCGCGCCCAGGCCATCGCGCGCAGGCACGGCCTCGCGACACTGGCGCGCTACATCACGGGCAATGTCGAGGGACTGGACTGGCTGCTGAACTTCTGCGCGGGGCACGACATCGACGCCCAGCGGGTCCCCGCGCTGACCTACGCCCAGAACCAGTCCGAAACCGCCGCTGTGCGTGCGGAATTCGAGGTCACCCGCACCGCGGGACTCCCCACCGAGCTGGTCGACGACATCGACGTTCCCTTTCCCATCTACGGCGCGGTCCGTCTCCGCGAGCAAGCCCAGATCGACCCGATGGCGATGCTGGCCGCCCTTGCCGCCGAGGTCGAATCGCACGGCGCGCCGATCTTCGAATCCACCCGCGCCCAGACCCTGCACCACCGCGACGGCGAGGTCGTGATCGGCACCGAACACGGCGAGGTGTCGGCCGCGAACGTCGTGGTGGCCACCGGTACCCCGATCTTCGACCGCGGCGGCTTCTTCGCCCGCCTCACCGCGCAGCGCTCCTATCTGTCGGCGTGGCGGGTACCGGGACCGGTGCCGCAGGAGATGTACATCAGCGCCGGGCGCCCCATCCGGTCGCTGCGCGTGTTCCCGGCCGAGGACGGTGACGTGCTGCTCGTCGGCGGCAGCGGGCACGACGTCGGCCGGGAAGGCTCGGCGAATGCGCACGTCCATCAACTGCTCGACTGGACCGGCCGCTGGTTCCCCGGCGCCGAACTCCTGAACCGCTGGTCGGCCCAGGACTATCACCCCGTCGGCGAACTGCCCTACGTCGGGCCGCTGCTCCCGGGCCGTGACAATGTCCTGGTCGCCACCGGCTTCGCGAAATGGGGACTGACCAACGGTGCCGCCGCCGCACTCGCGCTGGCCGGTCGTCTGACCGGCAAGCTGCCGCCGTGGGCAGGCACCCTGTCCACCTGGCGTCTCAACGAAGTGACCTCGGTCCTGGCAGGCGCCAAGTCCAACGTGGCGGTGGCCCGATACATGTCGACCGGGTGGCTGCGTCTGGCCGGCGTGGGCGGGCACACGGTGCCGCCCGAAGGGTGCGGCCGGACCGAACGCCACGGACTGCGCCCCACCGCGGTCTCCACCGTCGACGGCGTCACCACCGAGGTGTCGGCGGTCTGCCCGCACCTGCACGGCATAGTGCAGTGGAACGACGCCGAACGCACCTGGGACTGCCCGCTGCACGGATCGCGTTTCGCCCCCGACGGGACGGTGCTCGAGGGCCCGGCGACCGAACCGCTACCCCGGTGACGGATCCGCGCGCTGTGCGATGAGTCACCCTGCTGCGCGGAATTGATCCGGCGCCGGGAGCGGTACCTGGGCTTTTGCCAGGGGTGGTGCGACGGGAAGTGGCGACTTCCCAGGTCAGGTCACCCTTGGATAGGTGACCCTTATTAGATTTAGGGAAGTAATTCCGCCACACTGGTGTTGTGAAAACCGTGGGTTTGCGGACAGACGTGGAGGGGACCGGGGGGTAGTCGAACGGCGCCCCGACGGCGGCCGGGCCCGGCGCGCCCGGGCCCCAGGGGGACACCCCGGCGGCCCTCGGCCCGCGCCCGCGCGA
>NZ_JBHXMY010000287.1:0-3279 GCF_042720195.1 Nocardia sp. NPDC058497
CGCTTGGGGAGCGTGTTGAGACCTCGCGCCGTGAGATCACCGAGACGGTGACCACTCAGGTCAACGAGCTCCATGTTGATAACCGCGAGACACGCAGCCGCGTCAACAGCGCCTCTACGTCGCTCTCAGAGATCAACAAGTCGCTCCCCGGGCTGCGCCAGGACGTTGCCGACTCCGCGGCCTGATTCTGCAGCGCTTTCAACACGCGCTTGTGAACTCTTGAAGCCTCGTTCACACTGACTCACCTCCGGTGGCGAGTGCCCGGAAGTCCGGGCCGAACCCGAGGTACTCGATCGGGGTCGTCGACCTGGGTGCCCCGAACCAGTTCGCCGGGATCGTCTCGGCGGACAAGCCTGGGCTGTCGACATGTTGGTCGGGGGTGCAGCGGTGCAGGGGCCCGTTGGCGGCGTCGAGGACATACCGCATCTGCGGGTCGATGTGGCGGACGAACAAGCTGCTCATCGCCATCTTGTCGTCGGCGTTGACCGCGGCTTCGAAACACGCATGCACGCCGGCGAACCGGATAGCGGCGGCTTGGTGGCGCCACCACTGCCGACACCACGTGTACTGGCCCTCGCGATTGTTGGCCGCGATCTTCACCGAGGTCACCGGCAGTAGCCATTGCTCGACGAAGGAGCTGTAGTGGTAGAACTTCTTCGGCGGCTTGCTCTCGTCGACGACCGCCGGTTTGGTACCGAACCAGCCGGGCAGTACGGGGTCGAACGGCAACGATGGTGTGGCCTGATGGTGGGCGCGGGTGCAACGATGCAACGGCCCGTTCGCGGCGTCGAGGATGTGGGAGACGTGCGGGTCGAAGTGCGACAGCAGGAAGGTGCTCAGGCTCGACCCGGCTTTGGAGCGACGCATCGCCTCGAACGCGGTATGCAGGTGCGCGACCCGCACCGCCACCGGCCGGTGCGCCCACCAGCGGGTGCACCAGGTGTAGGTGTTCTCCCGGTTCGCTTCGGCGAGGCGGACGCTGATCGTGGGCAGCATCCACGCGTGCGCGAAGTCGGTGAAGTGCCGGAACTGCGGCGGCATCGGCGCTTTCGCGCTCGCCGCTGGTGCTGGGCTCGGGCTGGTCACGACTGTCCCTCCCCCGCCACCGAGGAGACCGCCTTCACTAGCGACACCCGTCCGCCCTCGAAGCGTTGCATCGACCTGCGCACCACTGGCGCGTAGTCGGTGTCCCACCAGCAGATCTTGCGGACCACGACTGGTCCGTGGCCTGGGAGCCGTACCAGGGCACGGTCTTTGGGCAGAGCGGCCAGCATCGCGACGTCGAGGATGGGTTCGGCGCGCCAGGACAGGGTGCGTTGGATCCCGTGGGGGGTGTAGGTGCGGGAGCGGTCGGAGACATCGTGTTGCCCAGCCGTCGCCGACCAGTGCTCCAAATAGTCGCGCGAGGCGATCGATCCGCCATAGACCTCGATCGACTGAGCGCGCATGGTTTTCAATCCGTTGACGCCCCACAGGTCTTCGCCTTGTTCGAGGACCTGCAGAATCGTCATCAAGATGATCCCGGACCCCGCCGCATACGTGTAGTAGCTGGGTAGTTCGCTGATGCGGGCGCAGTTGGCGGCCTCATCCAGCACACACAGCAGCGGAGTCTGCAGCCGTCCGTCCGCCCGCGCGCGAGCCGCTATCAGCGCCGCTTCCAGAACCTGGCCGACCAGGGCCGCGGTCAGGGGGGTGGCGCCGTCGGGACCGGCCATCGACAGCGGATACAACGTGTCGTTCGAGACCACGAACGCGGCCGGGTCGAACTCCGGCAGCTCGTGGGTGCGGGCCTGCTCCGTAACCTCGATCAGGACCCCGTGGGCGACTATCGACACCTTGCCCGGTCGACCCGGCCGCCCGTCCGTCGGCTTCGCGGTGGTTTCGCTGACCTGGAACAGTTTCCGGACCGGGGGTGTGACCATTTGGGCGTACCCGGAATCGGACAGCACGTTGAGAAATCGGCGCGCCATGTCATAGAGACCGTCGCGCTGGCGAGCGTAGAGACCTTGGCATTCCACGATCCGCGCGGCGGGCCGGTCATGGCCGTAGTGACGCAGAATCAGCGCTGGGGTCGGGTCTTGGTCGCGGCCCAACCATTCCGCCACGTGGTGTAGGTCCCCGTCGGCGCACGCGGCGGCGAAGGTGCACAGCGCGAACAATTCCTGCGCGCCACCGTCGAAATAGGCGTCGGTCTTCGCGTTGGCGATCTCACTGGCCGAGCCCGCCGAGCCCGACACGAAGAATCCCGCGAGCTTCCGTGCTGCGGGCAGGCCGGTGACTTGGTTGAGCAGGTTCACCCAGAACCCGCACACCACCCCCCCGGTCACCGCTTGCAGGTCACACACCCAGACTCGGCCGACCTGTTCGCGCCCGTAGACGGTGTGCCGGTACAAGTCCGGTCTGTTCGAGGTCGCCAGACACGGACCCCACGCCGACAGCACCGCCGGGATCGCCCACGCCACTGTCTTCCCGGTCCGCTGCCCCGCCGTCACAGTTACGGCGAGCTCCGCGGGTACATGTAGGGCGATGTCGCCGATGACGGTGCGCCCCAACAGTGGTCCTGGGTTGGCTTGAACCTGCGGTGGTGCGTCGCTGAGTAGTCGCTGGTTCTCGGCGAGATTGTCGGCCGCGCGGGCGATGCGGATCTTGCCGGGCCGCTGCATGGTTCGCGCGGCGGCATCGACCTCACGGTCCGAGCCGAAAGCCTGCACGCCTCGCACGGCCAGCGCGCCGGCCGTGAACAGCAGCAGCAATGCGATCGGGGTGGATTGCCACGGCCACCGCCGGTCACCGGCCAGCACAGACAGCAGCGCGTGGAACGGGTTCCACGACATCGGCTGTCCGGCCCACCAACTGCCGAGTTTCAGCGCTGCCCACACCAGGAAGACCACGGCGAGCAGGGCCAGGAGGATCAGCAGCATGCTGGCCTCCTCACCCATCCCGGTCTTATCGCGGCGTCGGGTTTCTCGGGGAGAGAACATGATTCACCTCGTGCTTTCAGAATTGGGGGTCGATGGCGGGTTCGCGGCGTGGAGCGTCGATGACCCCGGTGAGTTCCGGGGTGCTCCACTCGGCGGTGAAACCGTCATCGGGTAGGGCAGCGTCGACCGCGCTCGAGATCACCGAGCCGGCCGGAGCCGACGGGAACCCTGGGGTCGAGACGTGGGCGGATTCGCCGCCCACTGCCAGTGGCACTTGAGGCCCCCCGGTGGGCCCCCCCCACCAATCGGTAAGCAGTAAAACCAATTGAGGTATGGGGTGGTGGGGGTGGGCGCGGGG
>NZ_JBHXMY010000287.1:3289-7433 GCF_042720195.1 Nocardia sp. NPDC058497
TGCCAGTGCAATTTCAGGCTCGCGGTTGGCACCGACACCGAATTCGGTACGCAGTAAACCGATTTCGGTGAGCGCTTGGTCGCGTTCGCCGAGGATTTGATCGAGCTGGCCGAGGCGTGGCACGCCGGGCTGTTGTGACCAGTAGTGCCCGGCTAGGCCGGCGCGGTAGGCGGCGGTGATCTCCTGCTCTCCCACACCTGCCGATACCGCTTCGTGGCGGGCGTGGCGCACGGCGTCCATCAGCGTCTCCACGCGCTCGATCAGCACCTGCCCGCCCTCGACTGTCCCGTCGAATTCCCCCGCCAGACGCAGGTGCTCCGCGGTCAGGTCCTGCACCCGGCGAACCGCAGCGATCTGGGCCCTGTGCTGGTCGAACGCGGCGGTGTAGTCGAAGGCGACCGGCGCGGATCGCTGGCGGGCCGGGATCAACGCGTTGAGCTCGTCGACGCCGGTGTCGAGGTTCCCGATTGTTTCCTCGGCGGACAGGAGGTCGTCGGTGGCGTCGATGATCGCGTCGACCTCTGCCAGGCTCAGTTCCTCGGCCGCCCGGCCGCCCAGAGCCCGATCAGCGGCGCTCTCCAACCGCGGACTCCCGACGTCAGCGCCGAGGTCGGGGACCACGGTGAGGTGGCGGGGCCACCACCGGGCGCCGTCTTGGGCCGACTGATCATGAACCGGTTCAAGGTGACCGGTGACCTCCGCAGCCTGACGCTGCGTGCGGATGATGTTCGGATCGACCCCGGGATCGCCTTCGATATAGGCTTGCTGCAGGCGGCTGAAGTCGGCACGGGAGGATTCGGGATTGCTGGTCCAGGACTCGACCGCGGCAGTCAGTTGTTGCCACAGTTGCTGGTGCTCGAGCGAGGCGCCCTGGTGCCACTGGCGTGCGATGTCGTGTGCACGGGCGTTGTACTCGACGATGTGGGCTGGGGTTTCACCGTAGGCGGCGATCTCGCGCAGCTGGTGATAGGTGGCGAAGTCGGCGCGTAGTTTCGCTTCGGTGCTGTCGGCGGCGTCTCGGTAGTAGCCGGGATCGGTGTAGTTCGTTCCCTGGTTCACCCAGCTCATCGCGCACTCCTGCCGGAGTTACAGTGGCCGTGCGGTGGCGGGTTCGGGGTGGTGTGAGTCTTTTCGCGGATATGGGTGGGCATCGTGGTTCCTCGGATCGAGAAAACGTCACACCCGCAACGGGTGTGGTGAGGTCCCAGCGGTTCAGGTTCGGTCGCCTCGGTCCAGTTCCCCCTAGCCGAAGCGCCGACAGGCACAGAATTTCGATGCCGCTCTAGAGTTCTGGCGTACGCTCAGCCCCTTCGCGGACCCGACCAGGCGGTGGGTCGTTGTCGGGCTCCCACACCAACTCGCCGTCATCGGCCAGGGCGGCGTCGACGAAGGTGGTGATCGCGATGCCCTCGGCCGCCAGATCGACCGGCTCGGCCCGGTGCAACGCGGTCTCGACGAACTGCGTCCGCAACGCCGCATTGGCGTCGATCAGCATCTTCCGTGGTGAGGGCGGCACCACCAGCGTCGGTGCTGTCGGTGTCCCGGTCATGGGGTCTTGAGGCACGTACGGCGGCACTCGCAGCATCGGGTCGGGGCGGGCGTAGCTGTTCCATTCCTGGGCTAGTGCGGCTTCGCCTAGGTGAGCGATCGCCGCGGTCTGCATGCGGCGTATCCCTTCCACGCTCGCACCCCACAGTTGCTCGCCTTCGATACTGGTGATCTGGGCGGCGGCAGCCAGGACGGTGATGCGCTGGTGATGGCGGAACATGTTCGTGTAGAACTGGCGCTGTGCGTCGGGGTTGTCGTCGAAACTCCAACGGCCCGTGCCTATCCGGTCGGTGCGTGCCGCATCGAGGCCTGCCATCCGTTCCAGGTGCCACACGTCCACCTCGAGCATCTCGATGTAGAACTCCTGGATACCGGTAGCCCGGTCGGGGTGCTGGCGCACCACCGCACGATCTGCCGCCGTTATCGAGCGGGAGCCCAGTTCGCGAGCATCATCGATCCAGCCCCGGTCCACCCCGGCCAGCAACGCGTCGCGTTCGGCCTCGACGCGTTCGGTTTCGAGGTGGTCCAGGCGTTGCTGCCACACCTGTTCCGGTGATTCAGTACCGCCACTGTCGGCGAACATCGCCGGGCCGGCGACGTCCACACGGAGCTTCTCACCGGCTAGATGCTGGATGCGGCGCAGCAGCCGCCCCTGCCGCTCCGCAAGGGTTTCGGGTTCACGCGCGCTGGTCATCACCACACCCCCTGGTCCCGGCCCGCGCCAGGCCCGCGATCGGGAGGGTGTGGTAGCTGTTCCGGTTCCGGCGCCCACTCCGCGCCTGCCCCGGCCCCGGCTCCGGTGACCTCGACCGCGGCGCCGATGCCGTGGCCGACGCGCGGTGCCTGCTCGTCGGCGAAGCTGACTGCCGCCAGCGCCTTTTCGGCGCTTTCGGCGATCTCGAACGGGGTCGGCGGCCCGAGTCCGGAGGACGCCCTCGTGGCGAGGTTGTCGAAGGCGCGCGAGACATCAGCTTCGATTCCTCTCCAGGCCAGTTCACCGAAACGCTGCTGCAGTTCGGCATCGGTATAGGAGGCCGCGGTCAGCTCTGCCAGGCGCTGCCACGAGTCGGGCCCACGACCCCACAGCTGTTGTGCTTCACCGGGCTCGAGGTCGATCAGTGCCGCAGTGCCCGCGGTACGCCGCCACAGCGCGGCCATGTTGTCGTGGAGCTGGCGTTCCCCGGGTTCGTTGTCGAGCAGCACTCCGGTGTGGACGCGATGCAGGTACTCCGCGCGCACCAGCGCGGCCTGTTCGAGTCGCCACACATCACCGGCGATCTGTTCCAGCATGTGCATGCGCGTCCAGTCCGCCCCGGGCGGGGCCATCGGTAATCGCGCGGTCTCGGGGGTGTCGCCCCAGCGCGCTCCTCTCGCTCCGGCTTCGGTGGCGTAGTCGATCATCCGCTGCGGGATGTCGAGGCCGTGAGCGTGTAGCTCGATCTCCCCGCGCGCGACTTCCAACGCCACCAGATTGGTCCGCCAGGCTTCGAGCTGAACATTTGGAGCGCTGGCAGCCGTCGAGTACTGCGGGTAGCTGTGAAACAGCGTCCGGTAGTGGTCGTAGCTGGAGTTCTGGATTCGTTCGAGCAGCCGAAGCTGCCACGACGGCAACTCCTCGGCCCCCGAAAGCGGATGACTCATCGACTTCTCCAATCATGTTGAACTACAGACAGTTTCGAACGGAAATGGCAGCGAAGGCCGTGGAGTATGTCGCTCACGGGTCATGCCCCACTGCGGGCCCGCCGCGTCGACCAGGTTCCGGCCCCGCAGTATGGTCGTCGGGCTCGGGTTCGGTGTGGGAGTCGCTGCCGGTGGCCTCGACCGCGGCAGCGATGTCGGTGCCGAAGACCTCGCCCACCGTGGGATGGGGTTCTAGGGCGAGGGCGGCGAGTTCGACCATCCGATCGGGTAGGACCGGCAGTTGAGCGGTGATGTCGTCAGGGGTGACCCCGGCAGCGGTCAGCACAGACACCGGCATCGACACCGCCACGAAGTTGGTCTCGACAATCCCCCGCCACCGCGTCTTCAACGCCGAGCGCTGCAGCGTTCCGACCGTCTCGGCGACCCGGTCAGTCCATGGCCGGTTGGTCGGCTCCCACGCGTGGCGGCGTTGGGTCTCGGTCAGGTCCAGGGCGTGCCCAACGGCGCCGACTCGTTGCCAGCTCACGCCCATCACCCGCCGGAACGCCTCGAACCCATTGCGCGGCAGGGTTCCTTGTTGGGCGATCGCGGCACCGACCCCTGCCATCGTCTGCAGCTGCCAGACGGATCCGGCGTGACCCGTGAGCAGGGTGTCGCGGTCGATGGTCTCGGTGCTCAACAACGGCTGGCCGGGTCGCCACCGGTGTCCGCGTTCACCGGCCGCGCGGGTGTAGTCGATCACCGATTTCGGGACTCCGACCGCGGCTGCCAGCGCTTCGAGGTTTTCCCGGGTACGGCGACTGATATCCAGGTGTACGAGGGCAGTCGATGATTGATGGTTGTCGGCAGTGCGGGATTGTTCGATCAGGCGCTGGCTGTCGCAAGCGATGTTCTGGATGGCTTTGAGCAGCTTGGCTTGGATCGGATTCGGCTCGAACATCTCACCGGCCCCGTC
>NZ_JBHXMY010000288.1:0-7420 GCF_042720195.1 Nocardia sp. NPDC058497
GTCAGGTGCCGGTGCGTAGGCGACGAAGGAGCAAGCACCGGTGCCTGACCGGCGGGACAGGAGGGGCCGCGACTCGAGCGCGCCAGCGCTCCAACAACTCAGCTGTATCGCGACAGGCAGGTGGTTTCGCCGTTGAGAACCCCGGCCCGGAACGCATCGACACGCGAGAACCCGCTCGGGACGGTCTTCCCCTCGGCATCGCTGGCGGCCAGACCATCCGTGAGCAGGCCGGACACCGCTTCGTCGAGGTCGCCCGCGGAGAGTTGGATGTCGCCCTGGTCGGCCGGGCGGCCGGGCTGGGCGAGCTTGCCGGTGACGACACCGGACAGGCAGGCCGCGCGCAGGCCGGTCTTCGCGCCGGTCAGCTGCTGATTGTTGCTGCGCTGGACGGCGAGGGTGTAGCGCGAGATGAACACGACATAGCCGTTGTAGTCGCCGCTGACCTTCACCGGGAGCGGGCCGTCGTCGTCGGTGTCGACCGAGCCGCGTTCGGCGAGGCCGGGCACGTCGGTGGCGATGACGTTCTTGGCGGGGCAGTAGGTGACCGGTTCGGTGACCGCGCCGTCCTTGCAGTCGATCCGGGCGCCGGAGTAGTCGTAGGACGGTGCGTCCTCGACCGGCAGGATGGCCTGCAGTGCCTTGCTCAGTTCGACCAGGGTGGCCTGGGAGACGGGGAACTCGCCGCGGCCCTGATCGCCGGAGAAGCTCTGCGGCAGGTTGCCGCGGCGCTGGTCGATCTCCTCGTCGTCGATGCCCTTGCAGCCGCGCGGGCCGTCGGTGAAGCCGATCTGCACGGCGGTGACCCGCTCGAACGCCGAGCCGTGCACGCTCTCGGGATCGTCGGGGTCGGAGTCGCGGATCGAAACAGTCGCGGCCAGAACGGAATTCAGGCCGTCGGAGGTGTTGATCGTGAAATGCTTCGACTTGCCCTCGGCGACGTGACGCATGAACGCGCCGGCGAAGCAGTCGGCCTGCTGTTCCTTGACCAGCACCGGCGTCTTCTTGGTGACGAGTTTGGCCATGGTCTGGATGGCGTGGCCGTACTCGTGGGCAAGCACCATGACCACCGACATCTTCCCGAAGGTCTCGGTCATGGTGGGCAGCAGCATCGCGCGGTCCCAGCCGATGGAGTTGTCGCTGCGGCAGTAGGCGGCGTTGACCAGGTGGTAGGTGGTCTCCTTGCAGAACTCGATCGCCTGGTTGCGGGAGGCGCGGGCGTTCCAGGAGATCAGCTTCTCCACCGGCTCGAAGGTCTCGCCGCGGAACTCGGTGCCGAACGCGGACTGCCAGTAGGTCTGGATGTCGTCGATCGCGTTGAGCGCCAGCGCGTCGACGTCACCACCGTCGCCGTTGGACGCGGTCAGCGTCGAATCGGGGACCCCCGGCCGCGGCCCGTTCGGCCCGCCGGTCGTCGGCAATCCCGCCACCTGGAACGGGTCGTCGTAGATCGAGACACCGTGGCCATCGATCGCCCGCGTGCAACCCACGCTCAGCAATGCGCATAGCACGGCGATGATCGCAACGAGCGCTTGGCCTTTCATCGATCCCCCCTGGTCGGCCGGATACAGGTCGCCGGATCGGGACAGCAAGCCGTCTCGGGGGCACCGCCGATGTCCGGGCGATGGCATAGTATCCGCTCCATGTCTTCACCGGGGGCGCAGACCATCACCGTGCGCCATGATGGAACCGAACGAGTCTTCGAAGCGAGCCAGCAGATCACCATGGGCCGTGCGCCCGAGGTAACGCTGTTCGTGGACAGTCCGCTGGTCTCGCGCGTGCACGCCACCCTGCGCTTCCAGAACGGCGCCTGGGTGCTCGCCGACAACGGCAGCACCAACGGCGTTTTCGTGGACGCACGCAGACTGAACCAGCCCGTATCGATCGACCGGCCCACACAGGTGCGTCTGGGGGACGCAATCAGTGGGCCGCTGCTGCATCTGGTGCCCGCGGCGCCGTCGTCGCGGCACGCCGCCACGATGCTCGCGTCGCCGTCACAGCCGACGACGCCGCAGCACCAGCCGCCGCAGCGTCCGCAGTTCCCGCCGCCGTCGCGGCCCAATCCGCACGTCCAGCAGCAGCAACAGCCGCAGTTCACGCCCACCTCGCAGTTGCCGTCGCAGCCGATGGCGCCGCAGGACAACATCAACATGACCCGACGCGCCGACTCCTCGATGTTGCCGCCGGTCCGCAAGGCGGCCTCGACCGAGCCGGTGGCGCGGGGTGATCGCATCCCGCCCGGCGGGCTGAGCATCGGCCGCACCTCCGACAACCAGATCGTGGTGAACGATCCGCTGGCCTCGCGCCAGCACGCGCGCCTGGTGTCCTCGGCCGAGGGCCTGGTCATCGAGGACCTCGGGTCGGCCAATGGCACGTTCGTCAACGGTCATCGACAGCAGCGCACCGTGCTGCGCGAGCGCGACATCGTCACCATCGGCAATATCGACTTCGTCGTCACACAGGGCGCGCTGGCGCACCGGCAGAAGCCGGTCGCCGAGCTGGGCCTGACGGTGCACGGGGTCGGGTTCACCGTCGAGGGCAACAAGCAGCTGCTCGTCGATGTCAACATGCAGGCCGGGCGTGGCACGCTCACCGCGCTGATCGGCCCGTCGGGCGCGGGCAAGTCGACGCTGTCGAAGCTGATCGCGGGCAGCACCCAGCCCTCCGGCGGTGTGGTCACTTTCGAGGGCCGCAACCTGCACGCCGAGTACGAGGCGCTGCGCTCCCGCATCGGCATGGTCCCCCAGGACGACGTGCTGCACCGCCAGCTCACCGTGCGCCAGGCGCTCGGCTTCGCCGCCGAACTGCGACTGCCGCCCGACACCACCAAGGCCGACCGGCAGCAGGTGATCGACGGTGTGCTGCAGGAGCTTTCGCTCACCCAGCACGCCGACACCCGCGTCGACCGGCTCTCCGGTGGTCAGCGCAAGCGCGCGTCGGTGGCGATGGAGCTGCTCACCGGTCCGTCGCTGCTGATCCTGGACGAGCCGACCTCGGGCCTCGACCCGGCGCTGGACCGGCAGGTCATGCAGATGCTGCGCGAACTGGCCGACGCCGGTCGCGTGGTCATCGTGGTGACCCACTCGGTGGCCTGCCTGGACATGTGCGACCAGGTGGTGCTGCTCGCGCCCGGTGGCAAGACCGCCTTCGCCGGTCATCCCGGTGGCGTCGGCGCCGCGCTCGGCACGTCGGACTGGGCGGAGATCTTCGCCAAGGTCGCGGCCAACCCGGACCAGGCCTTCGCGGCCTACCGGTCCAGGCAGGCCTACGTGCCACCACCGCCGCCACCCCAGCCGCTACAGCGGGGCAACGCGGGCGCGCCGCCGCAATCGAGCGGGATGCGCCAGTTCAGCACCCTGGCCCGCAGGCAGCTGCGGCTGATCTTCGCCGACCGCGGGTACCTGGCGTTCCTCGTGGTGCTTCCCTTCATCCTCGGCGCGTTGTCGCTGGTGGTGCCGGGCAGCGACGGTTTCACCGAGGGCCCGCTGATCGCGCAGCCCGACGGTTCGTTCGCGCGCTCGAGCGGCGGTGAGGCACAGCAGCTGCTCGTGGTGCTCATCCTCGGCGCGTGCTTCATGGGCGCCACGCTCACCGTGCGTGACCTGGTCGGCGAGCGGTCGATCTTCCACCGTGAGCGCGCGGTCGGCCTGCTGCCCTCGGCGTATCTGATGGCCAAGATCGTCGTGTTCAGCGTGACCGCGTTTCTGCAGGCGGCGGTGCTGGTGGGCATCACGCTGGTCGGCAAGAAGGCGCCGCCGGAGGGCGCGCTGATCCCGAACGGCAGCGTCGAGCTGTACCTCGTCATCGCGATGACCGCGGTGTGCTGTGTGGTGTTCGGTCTGCTGATGTCGAGCCTGGCCAAGTCCAACGAGCAGGTCATGCCGATGCTCGTGGTGATGATCATGGTGCAGCTGGTGATGGCGGGCGGTCTGATCCCGGTGACCGACCGGGCCGGTCTCGAGCAGGTGTCGTACCTGTTCCCGTCGCGCTGGGGTTATGCCGCGGGCGCGTCGACGGTGGATCTGCGCGAGCTGGTCATCGGTGCACAGGAGGACGCGCTGTGGGAGCACAAGCCGGGCATCTGGATTCTCGACATCGTGTTGCTCATCGTGATCACCTCGATCCTGGCGGCCATCACCTGGAGCCGCCTGCGCCTGAAGAAGTCCCAGGCATGAGGGATCGCCAGGTCAGGGCCATATCGGCGGGCATGATGCGCGTGTCGCTCGCCGACCGGGCACACTTGAGCCTGTGACCGTTCGAGTTGGGGCCCTGCATCTGGGGTGGGATGTGGTGTCCGTTGCCGCGGGCGGCGGTGAGACTCCGATCCGCCCGGTTCAGGTGGAGGGCACCTACACCCCACCCGCCTACCTGCTCGCCGACGCGGCGGGCAGGCTGCACACCGCAGGCGTCGACCGGCAGCGGCCGGACCTCGGCATGGCGATCGCCGACGTGCGCGACATCCTCGGGCACCCGCAGATCGTGATCGCGGGCGCCACCTGGCCCGCGGAGCTGGTGTTCCGGGCCAGGCTGTACAACCCGCTGGCCGCGGTCGGCAAGTACCTGCGCGGCAAGCCGCAGCTGGTCGCGCTGCCGTACCCGGACACCTGGCCGGACGAGAAGGTCGACGCCTACGCCGCGCTCGTCGAGCAGCTCGACGTGGTCGTCGAGCCGCTGCCGGAGAGCGTCGCGCTGTCGGGTTACGTGCGCGCGCTGGGCCTGGTCTCGCCGCCGCGCGAGCGGCACCGCAACGGCATCGGCGCCACCGGCGTGTACTCCGACGGCCGCACCCTGCTGGTCGTCGCGGTGCACGGCGACGACGAACAGCCCACCGAATCGGTGGAGGTCGCCGTCGGCGCCGAGGCGATGCGCGACGCCCGCTCGGCCGACAACGTCGTGATCGAGGCGATGGCCGCGGCCCGCTCGATCGGCGCCGACACCTCGACGGTGCTGCTGGCCGGCAATGTCTGCTTCAACGACGCGCTGCGGCTGGCCTTCCAGAACCATCTCGGCCAGCGCCTGCACGTGGCCGATCATCCGATGCACGCGCTGGTGCTCGGCGCGGCGCATCTGCTGGTCACCGAGCCCGAACTCGACGAGGACGACTATCCCGAGACCCAGCACCCGGGCCAGGGCTATGCCGCGCAGGTCGGGTGGGGTGCCCCGCCCGCGGCGCCGACCGGTCAGCCGCCGAGCCCGGCCGGTTTCGTCGCCGGCCCGCCCGCGCAGTCCGGCGGAAGGCACGCGCTCGACGAGCCCGACGACGAGCGCGGGGGCAAGCTGCTCGGCAAGATGAAGAAGGGTTTCTTCGGCGCACCGGCGATGGTCGGCGCGGTCGCGCTCGCCGCGACGGCCTGGCACGCGGGCGCCACCGGTCCCGCGACCGCGGCCGACGGCGAGCTCGTGAGCTGCGCGTTCACTCCGTACGCGAACACGGTCCCGCCCGAGGGCATCGCGAGCGCGCGCGGCGGCGGCCTGATCGAGGACAACGCCTGCGTCACCCCCGGTATCGACACGCTGCGCTACCTCATCCCGGGGCCCGCGGGCGCGACCGATCCCGGCCCGCCGGTGGTGATCTAGCTCAGCGTTCCGATTGTGGTGGCGTCATGCGTAGCTGGTATCGTTGCTCGCTGGCGTGTGGAACGTCGAACCGTTCGCGGATCGGCGTCCCTTCGATGTCCCGGGTCTCCACCGGCCGCCGGGACAGTCTCGAACCACACCCGTGGCCGGCAACACCGACGACAGACAGGGAACGACTGTGCCTACGTACAGCCCCAAGGCAGGTGACGTCACCCGCAAGTGGTACGTCATCGATGCCACTGACGTAGTCCTCGGCCGTCTCGCCGTGCAGGCCGCTGGCCTGCTGCGCGGCAAGGGCAAGCCGACCTACGCACCGCACGTCGATGGTGGCGACTTCGTCATCATCATCAACGCGGACAAGGTTGCCATCTCCGGCAACAAGAAGCAGGACAAGCTGATCCACCACCACAGCGGACACCCGGGCGGCCTCAAGTCGCGCACTGTCGGCGAGGTGTTGGCGACCCGTCCCGATCGTCTCGTGGAGAAGGCCGTCAAGGGCATGATCCCGAAGAACAAGCTGGGTAACGCGATCGCGGGCAAGCTGAAGGTCTACGCAGGCCCGAACCACCCCCACGCCGCGCAGCAGCCGGTTCCGTTCGAGATCAAGCAGGTGGCCCAGTGACCGCTCCTGAAGAGTTCAACGAAGAGTTCGACGCGGTCGACGAGACCGTGGTCGAGGTTGTCGAAGACGGCGAAGGCTACGAAGCCGAGTACGTCGAAGAAGCCACCTACGCCCCGATCGTGATCGATCGCCCGGTGCAGACCGTCGGCCGCCGTAAGGAAGCCGTCGTTCGCGTGCGCCTGGTTCCCGGCTCGGGCAACTTCGAGCTCAACGGCCGCACCATCGAGGATTACTTCCCGAACAAGGTGCACCAGCAGCTCGTGAAGTCCCCGCTGGTCACCGTCGAGCGTGTCGAGAGCTTCGACATCTACGCTCGCCTGGTCGGTGGCGGCCCCTCGGGTCAGGCAGGCGCCCTGCGTCTGGCCATCGCCCGTGCGCTGATCGAGGTCACCCCGGAGGATCGTCCCGCGCTCAAGCGTGCCGGCTTCCTGACCCGTGACCCGCGTGCCACCGAGCGTAAGAAGTACGGTCTGAAGAAGGCCCGTAAGGCGCCTCAGTACTCGAAGCGCTGATTTACGCACTGTCGACCGCCGTCTTTCGCATCCGCTAGGTATGCTCCCCGCGAGAGCGGGGATGGGCCCGGTCGGCGGAGCACGTGTGCGAGAGCAGGCTTCCAGCACGGCTGGTCGCCTGCTCTCGTGCTGTATTCGGGGACCTACTACAAGTAGAGGGTTTTATGGGACGGCTGTTCGGCACCGACGGTGTTCGAGGACTCGCCAACGACTCGCTGAGTCCGGAACTGGCGATGCGCGTCGCGGGCGCGGCGGCGCAGGTGCTCTCGCGCGGCAAGAAGCGCGCGGTCGCGGTCCTCGGCCGTGATCCGCGGGCCAGCGGCGAGATGCTCGAGGCCGCGGTGACCGCCGGCCTGACCTCGGCGGGTGTCGATGTCCTCTCGGTGGGCGTGCTGCCGACCCCGGCCGTGGCGTACCTGACCGGCCTCTACGACGCGTGCTTCGGCGTGATGATCTCCGCCTCGCACAATCCCATGCCCGACAACGGGATCAAGATCTTCGCGGCGGGCGGGCACAAGCTCGACGACGCCGTGGAACAGCGGATCGAAGCCCTGATCGCCGAGGGTGTCACCGTGCGCCCGACCGGCGCGGGCATCGGTCGTGTGCGCGGCGACTACACCGTCGAAGGCACGCACGAACGCTATGTCGAGCATCTGCTCGAATCCACCGGCCAGGACCTGTCCCGGCTGACCGGCGGAGGCGACAGCGCGCA
>NZ_JBHXMY010000289.1:0-7381 GCF_042720195.1 Nocardia sp. NPDC058497
TGCGGGGGTCTCCCCCCCCCCCCCGGGGGGGGGGGGGTGGGGGGGGGCCCCCCGCCGGCCCGGCGGCCCACGCCCCTCGCGGGAGGCGGGGGTGGTCCGCCCCCGACCGCGCCGCGTTCGCCCGCCTGCTCGGCCGGTTCGTCGATGGACTCGACTGACGGCGGCCCTGGCAGACTCGCAGTCGTGACGGATGTTTTCAGTGCGGGCGTCCTGGTCTACCGCCGCCGCGCCGCCGGGATCGAAGTCCTGCTCGGCCACCTGGGCGGCCCGCTGTGGGCGAAGAAGGACTCCTCGGCGTGGTCGATTCCCAAGGGCGAGTACGTCCCCGACGAGGAGTCGGCGCGCCTGGCCGCGGCCAGGGAGTTCACCGAGGAACTCGGCCTCCCTGTCCCCGACGGCGACTGGATCGATCTCGGTGAGGTGCGCTACGGCAGCGGCGGCAGGCGCAAGACCGTCACCGTGTGGGCCGTCGAGGGCGATCTCGATCCGGCCGAGGTCGTCCCGGGCAAGTTCGAGATGGAATGGCCGCCGCGCTCCGGCCGCACCGGCGTGTTCCCCGAGATCGATCGCGCGGCCTGGTTCGATCCGGCCACGGCCGAGGACAAACTCGGGAAAGGTCAGCGCCCCTTTCTCACCCGTCTCACCGACCACCTGGGCTGACGCCGGACACGCCGGGCGGTCACCTGGGCGGAGTACATTGCTGCTATGCCCCCCGACCTGCAGTTCAAGATCATGAACGCCGGCCACCGCGCTCTGCTCACCCTCAGCCGCGGCCGCATCGGCAACCGCTTCCTCGGGATGCCCTGCCTCGAACTGACCACGATCGGCCGCAAATCCGGCGCACCGCGCACGGTGATGCTGACCGCGCCGGTCATCGACGGTGACACCATCGTCGTCGTGGCCTCGCGCGGCGGCGACCCGACCCACCCGGCATGGTTCCTGAACCTGCGCGACAACCCGGACGTCGAGGTGTCGCTGCAGACCGGTCCGACGCGACCGATGACGGCTCACATCGCCACCCCGGAAGAACGGGCGAAGCTGTGGCCCCGGGTCGTCAAGGGGTACAAGGGCTATGGCGACTACCAGACCAAGACCACCAGGGAGATCCCGCTGGTGCTGCTCACACCGCGGACCTGATCAGACGAGGGCGGCCCGGAACTCCGTCGGGCTGCTGCCCCGCGAGCGCTTGAAGGCCGCGCTGAAACCGAACGCGTCGGAGTAGCCGACGGTGGTCGCCACCTGGGCGACGCTGCGCGCGGGATCGGCGAGCAGTTCCTCCGCCTCGGCCATCCGCCATTCGGTGAGGTAGGTCAGCGGCGGTTCCCCGATCACCTCGGTGAACCGCTTGGCGAACAGCGCCCGCGACACGGCGGCCTCGGCGGCCAGGCCCGCGACCGTCCACCGCTCGAAAGGCTTGGCGTGGATGGCTTCCAGTGCAGGACCGACCACCGGATCGGCCATCCCGCGGTACCAGTTGGGCGCGCAGTGCTGCTGCTCGGCGAGCCAGGTGCGCAGGTTGCAGACCAGCGACCAGTCCAGCAGGCGATCCATCATGGCCTGCGAGCCCGCGCTGTGCCGGACCGCCTCGGCGGCGGAGTCCTCGAGCCAGGCGCACACGTCGCTGTCGGCGGCGACCACCATCACCGGCGGCAGGGCGCGCAGGAGGCGTTCGTGCCGCCTGCCCGAGGCGCGATAGGCGCCGACGATCAGCGAGGTCTCCCCCGGCGCACCGGTTTCGGTGATCTCTTCATTCAATTCTGGTGTGGCGCAGGATGAATCGGTCCGGCCGAATCCGTCCGGCACGAAGCAGGACAGCTCGTACTCGGTGAGCGGCTGATCCGAAGCGGCCTCGGTATCGTTGAGCTGGAACGGTTCACCGGCCTGGACGACCGCCGTATCGCCCGCGCCGAGCCGGGTGCGCGACCCGTCGGCGAGCACCAGGGTGCCGCCGCCGCGCAGCACGCACACCATGATCAGCGGCGCTCGATCGGCGAAGCGAATCGTCCACGGTGCGCGCAGGACGGCGTGGGCGACGACCGAGCCGTCGGCGCGGATGCCACTCAGCAGCGAACTCAACGGGTCCATGCCATCAGCGTAGACGAACTCCTATCAACTGGAGATGATCACCCATAGATCGTCCACGCGAATCACGGTTGACTCGAAGGCACGGGGCACACCGTCCCACCCACGATCGAACAGGGAGCCCACCGTGTCGCAGTCGCTCACCACCACCGGGACGAACCAGTCCGAAACAGGCGCTCGCACAGCACTTGTCGTGCTCGCGCATCACCGCGCCGACTCGCTGTCCGCCCATATCGCGCGCCGCGCGGCCGACCGGCTCACCGCCGCCGGGTACACGATCGACTTCCTCGATCTGCACGCCGAGAACTTCGACCCGCGGATGACCGTGGCCGACCAGCCCGACTGGGGCAACCGCGACAAGCAGTACGCCCCCGGGACCGAGGCGCACATGCGGCGGCTGCTGGCCGCCGAGGTCGTCGTCGTGGTGTTCCCGGTCTACTGGCAGAGCGTGCCCGCGACGCTCAAGGGCTGGATCGACAGCGTCTGGAACTACGGATTCGCCTACGGCCGCAGCAAGCCGCGCCTGGCGGGCAAGCGCATCCTGTGGCTCGGCCTGGCGGGCGCGACCGCGGGCGACGAGATCCTCCCCGGCATGCAGCAGCTGCTGGAAGCCCAGCTCAGCGCCGGTCTGGCCTACTACAGCGGCTTCGCCGACTCCCGGGTCGGCTTGCTCCCCGACGCCGAGGACCAGCCGCAGAGCCTGGACGCCGAGGGCAATCTCGTCATCGGCGAGGCGATCAGCGGTGACGACCGCGCCGCGCACTACGCCGCGTTCGAGTCGACCGCCGAGGGCTTCGTCGACGACTTCCTCGCCGCGAACCTGGTCGACGCCTGAGCGCGGGGACCGTGCGGTGACGGTCGCGGTCACCGCACGGTCGGGGCCGTCCGCGGCTAGGAGCCTGTCTCGAAGTAGTGGACCGGCCTACGCGCTCGTCACCCCACGAGTCGAGTCACCAACCAGAATCTCCTCGGCCACCGCGCTGAACGTTCACTATCCCGCCGATCGGTCGCAATCGGGACTATCGGAGCGTGGAGTGAATGCTCAGCGCAAGCCGCAGCGTAGTCGGCCAACTTCGAATCAGACCCTAGATGCCCGGCAGGGCGTGCCGCAGGACACCGAACAGCTCTGTGGCCGTGCCAGATTCAGCGGCGGCCTGGTTGATGGTGCTGAGTGCGCTCGCGGTGAATTCGGCGCTCTGCTCCGGGACATAGTTGTCCGGGTCGTCGATACCGGGCGCGTACTGCGCGAACATGGTCGTCATCGCCTGCAGGAACGGCGCCATCAGCGTGGCCAGGTGCGCGGCGGTGCCGCCGGTGGTGCGCACCATCTTGCCGCCCTGCTGGAAACCGGCGAACATCGAGTACATGCCGCCCAGGATCGCCAGGTCGTACATCGCCGCGGCACCGAAATCCGCACCGACGAACTCGGCCCGGCCGAACAGTTCCAGCACCGCGCGGAACCGCTCGAAGGCGGCGGTCGCGCCGCTGTAGAGCACGAACGCCGCCGGTCCGCCGATCATCGACGGCACGGCCATGATGCCGCCGTCGATCAGGTCGACCTCGTTGGCCAGCGCCCATTCGCCCAGCGAGCGCGCCTGCTCCGGCGTGGTGGTGGTCAGGTTCACCACGGTGCGGCCGCGCAGTCGCGCCGCGGCGGGCTCGATGTGTTCGCGCACCGCCGCGTCGTCGAGCACGCACAGGATCACCAGGTCGGCCGCCGCCAGCGCCTCGGCGGAGCTCGCCGCGAGCACCGCGCCCTGCGCCACGAGCGGCTCGGCCCGCGCCGCGGTGCGATTCCACACCGTCACCTGGTGGCCGCCCACGAGCAGCGCCTGCGCCAGCGCGGTGCCCATCGCGCCGAGACCGATTACCGAAACCCGCTGTGCCGTCGCCGAGTTGGTCATGTTTCCCCTTGGTTCGAAGCTCTCGTCGCCGGTCGGCAACGCCCTCCTAGATTCGCCTGTAGCGGTACACTCCACAAGTACCGACTATCAAGTCCAATACTCACCAAGAAGTAAGTAAGGCGAACATGAAGCAGCGAGAGCGTCCGTATTCCTGCGGTATCGATGCCGCGCTCGACGTCGTCGGCGGCAAGTGGAAGGCGCTGATCCTGTGGGCGCTGTCCACCGGCACGCAGCGCTTCGGCGACCTGAAGCGGATGGTGCCGGGGGTAACCGAGAAGATGCTGATCCAGCAGTTGCGCGAGCTCGAGCACGACGGCATCGTCAGCCGGGAGATCTACCCGCAGGTGCCGCCGAAGGTGGAGTACTCACTCACCGAGCTCGGGATATCGCTGAACGCGGCGCTCGTCACGCTCGGCGCGTGGGGCAACGCGAACATGGACCACATCTGCGAGGTCAAAGGTGTTCTCGCGCCGGTGCACTGACGCGGGACCGTGGTCGGCCATCGCGCGCGACCTGCGACAGAGTGCGGCGCCGGTGTATCGCCCGGCGCCGCGCGGGCATCAGCCCCCGATGCCCTGCCAGGTTCGACCGGTGATGCGCTCGTAGGCCTCTTCGTACTTGCGCCGTGTCGCCTCGACCACGTCGTCGGGGATCTCCGGGCCCGGGTACTCCTTGTTCCAGCCGGTGGAGGTCGACCAGTCGCGCACGAACTGCTTGTCGAAGGAACGCTGCGCGCGGCCCGGCTCCCACTCGTCGGCGGGCCAGAAGCGCGAGGAGTCGGAGGTGAGCACCTCGTCACCGAGGGTGAGCACGTCACCGTCCCAGCCGAATTCGACCTTCGTATCGGCGACGATCACGCCGGCCTTCGCCGCGTGCTCGGCGCCGCGCGAGTAGATCTCGAGGGTCAGATCACGCAGCTTCTCGGCGACCTCGCGGCCCTCCTGGTTCACCACGTCGGCGAAGCTGATCGCCTCGTCGTGCCCCTCGGCGGCCTTGGTGGAGGGGGTGAAGATCAGCTCGGGCAGCTTGTCGCCGTCACGCAGCCCCGGCGGCAGGGCGATGCCGGACACGGTCCCGGACTGCTGGTACTCCTTGAGCCCCGACCCGGTCAGGTAGCCGCGCGCGATGCACTCGACCTGCACCATCTTCAGCGGCTTGACCCGGATACCGCGCCCGGCGAACTCGGCGGGCACATCGGTCGCGGAGACCACATGGTTGGGGATGCCGGTGAAGTACTCGAACCACCAGTTCGACAGCTGGGTCAGCAGCGCGCCCTTCTCCGGAATCGGCGTCGGCAGCACCACGTCGTAGACCGACACGCGGTCCGAGGCAACCAGCAGCAGGGTGTCGCCGTCCTCGTAGAGGTCACGAACTTTCCCGGCGTGCAAATGCTTCAACGTCGAGCCTCCGAATCCTGGATGGGCGTACTGGGTTCGCCCGGAACTCTACCGGCCCGCCCGATGACCGGATCCGGCCTGGTCACCGACGCGAGGCCGAATCACATTTCTTGGTACATCGGACGCGGAGCGCGCTTGGCGGCCCCGGCCGCAATTCCGCTCGGGCCACTGTCGCCGGCATGTTCAGAGCCTCGCTGCTGCTCCACAGAGGCGACGGTCGCGGGCTTTTCCTGGCCTAGGCCTGTTTCGAAGTCGCCGATAGTTCTGCGGACATGCGCTGAGCATCCACCAATCGCAAAGATGGTGCCGATTGCGCCCGATCTGCGCGAAAGTGAACGCTCAGCGCGGTGATCGATGGGCAGGGGGCGGCTCGTGTGTGGGCCCCCGCGAGTTCGCCCGGAGAGCCGATCAGGCGGTCGCGCGCTCGCCGTCAGCGACACGGAACGTGCGGCGGTAGGACAGCGGGGCGACGCCGACGGCGACCTGGAAGTGCTGACGCAGCGAGGTGCCCGTCGCGAAGCCGGCCCGGCTCGCGATCTGCTCGACCGACAGATCGCTGGCTTCGAGCAGGTGCCTGGCCCTGGACACGCGTTGCTGAGTGAGCCAGCGGCCCGGACTCATCCCGACTTCGTCGACGAACCGGCGGGCGAAGGTGCGCCGGCTCATTCGCGCGTGCGCGGCCAGCTCCGCCATGGTCAGCGGAAGTTCGAGGTGTTCGAGCGCCCAGTGCCTGGTGGCGGCGGTGCTCGCGACCGCGGGATCGGGAACGGGCTGGTCGATGTACTGCGCCTGCCCGCCCTCACGCCAGGGCGGCACCACGCACCGGCGTGCCACGTGGTTGGCCACCGCGCTGCCGTGGTCGGCGCGCACGATGTGCAGGCACAGATCGAGGCCGGAGGCGGCGCCCGCCGAGGTCAGAATGTCGCCGTCGTCGACGAACAGCACGTCCGGGTCGAGCCGCACCTGCGGGAAATGCCGGCGGAACGATTCGGCCAGGCGCCAGTGTGTGGTCGCGGGCCGCCCGTCGAGCAGACCCGCCGCGGCCAGGACGAACGCGCCGGTACAGATCGACACGATCCGGGTGCCCGGCCGGATCCGCGCGAGCGCGCCTCTGGTCACCTCGCCCAGCCCGGTGACCGACTCGGAAATGTCGCTGGCCGGAACCACCACCGTGTCGGCGGTCGCCAGCAACTCGGGTCCGTGCTCGACGGTGATCCCGAAGTCGGCGCAGGTTCGCACCGGCAGACCATCCGCGGAACAGGTGAGCACCTCGTAGCGGTCGTCGAGGGTGCCGAAGACCCGCTGCGGCGTGCCGAGTTCGAACGGATACACGCCGTCGAGTGCCAGAACCACCACGCGATGCATGGCACGATTCTATCGGATGATGACATCTCTGCCATTTTCCCGGCGCCGCCCACCCGGCACCGTTGACCCCATGACCGACACCATGCGCGCCATCAGCCAGGACACTCTCGGCGGACCCGAGGTCCTGCGCGAGATCGAACTCCCCCGTTCCACCCCCGGCCCGAGTCAGCTGCTCATCCGCGTCCACGCGGTCGGACTCAACCCGACGGACTGGAAGCATCGCGCCCTCCCCGGATTGTTCCTGCCCCCACCGCCTTTCGTGCTCGGCTGGGATGTTTCCGGCGTGGTCGAGGCGGTCGGGTACGGCGTCACCCTGTTCGAGCCCGGCGACGAGGTGTTCGGCATGCTGCCCTACCCGCACGGGCACGGTTCGCTGGCCGAGTACGTCGTCGGACCCGCGCGCGCCTTCGCCCGCAAGCCGGACAACGTCGACCACATCGTGGCCGGTGCAACGCCGCTCGCCGCGCTCACCGCCTGGCAGGCATTGGTCGACACCGCGAATATCCAAGCGGGACAACGGGTGCTGATCCACGCGGCCGCGGGCGGGGTGGGCCATCTCGCGGTGCAGATCGCGAAGTCACGGGGCGCGTATGTCATCGGGACGGCGAGCGCGGCCAAGCATGAGCACCTGCG
>NZ_JBHXMY010000290.1:0-7349 GCF_042720195.1 Nocardia sp. NPDC058497
TCGGCGCCCGCGGCGGTGCGCAGGCGGAGGGTGAGTTCGTCGAGGCGGGTGCGGGTGGCGGCGATGGTGGCGGTGACCGTGCCGAGGCGGGCGTCGAGGTCGCGGGACTGCTCGTGCAGGGCGGTTTCCTCGGCGCGCAGGGTGTCGAGGCGGATGGTGAGTGCGGCGACGCGGTCGGCGGCGTCGGCGGCGTCGTCGAAGCGGTGGGTGGCGGTGCGGACGGCATCGGCCAGGGTGACCGGGTCGGCGTCGCCACCGCGCGCGATCAGTGCCTCGATCTCGCGTTCGATGACACCGATGCGCTCGGCGATCCGGTCGCGGGCCGCTTCGGCCACCTGCTCGGCAGCGGTGGCGGCGTCCTCGGCATCCTTGGACACCGCGTCGTCGGTGGGCTGCGCGGGATCGGGGTGCTCGGCAGATCCGCAGACCGCGCACGGTGCGCCGACGGCCAGCGCGCCCGCGAGCTCGGCGGCCATGCCCGCCAGCCGACGCGTTCGCAGGTCGAGTACGCGCTCCCTGGCGTCTAGATGGTTTCGCCGCGCGGAATCGAACTCGGCCTGCGCCCGATCCAAAGCCGGTCGCTGCTTGGCCAATTCGACGGCAGCGGCTGCCGATTCCTGCCACTTGCCGAGTTCGGTGCGCAGCCCGGGCAGTGCGGCGGCCGCATCGGTCGCCTCCCGCAACTGCTCCCCCGCCCCGGCGATCACGGCGGGCAGCTCCGCCCGGCGCTGCGCGAATTCACCAGCGCGCCGGGTGAGGCGGACGGCTTCAGCTTCGTGCGCCGCGATGTCGGCGGTGAGCTGCTTGGCGATCTCCGCATCGGCCCGCACCTCACCGAGCACACCGAGCAGGCCGTTCCACTGACTCACCGCCCCGTCGAGATCACCCTCGACATCCCGAACCCGCTTCGGCTGCCCGACCGACCCAGTGGCCGAAACATCAAGGTCCGCATCAGCATCGGTCAGCTCATCGAGCACGACGGTCAGCTGGTCGACGCCCACGATGTCGGCGGCCGCCTCGGCTCCCAACTGGACGGCCAGTTCGCCGGCGACAGTGCGGCTCGCAGCCTCGGCGCGGCGCAGCGCGCGGACCGCCGCGCGTGCCTCGTCGATGGCGTGAACCACCGGCTCGGCGCGGCGGGCTTGTTCGAGTTCGCGTTCCAGCTCGGCACGGCGGGGAGCGGTCGCGGCGTAGGTCGCCAATTCCTCGCGGGCTGCCGCCATCCGGGCGTGCAGCCCGGCGATGCGGCGCTGTTCCTCGGCCTCGGTGCGCGCTTCGGCCGATTCCTTGTGCCGCAGTTCGGCATTCGTGTTGGCCTCGGCCAGCTCGGTGCGGGCGGCCGCCAGCAGATCTTGCGACCAGCTGACCGCGTCCAGGACGCCGACCGACTCCGAACCGCTGTAGCCCGCGGCCATACCGACCTTGGTGATGAGCCGGTCGATGCCCTGCTTGCGGGTGTCGAGGTCGGCCGCGGCCGCACGACGACGATCCGCGAGCCACTGTTCGGCGGTGCCGAATCGTTCGGTGTCGAAGAGCTTTTCGAGCAGCCTTTCGCGGTCTTCGTTCTCGGCACGCAGGAATCGGGCGAAGTCGCCCTGCGGCAGGAGCACGACCTGGAAGAACTGGTCGGCGCTCATGCCGAGCAGGCGCACGACTTCCTCGCCGATGTCCTTGAACCGGGACAGGTTCTCACCCGAGCCATCGAGCCATTCCAGGGTGCACTTGGCCTGGATCTCCCTGAGTTTGGTGCTGTCTCTACTGCTCGGCCGTTCGAAGGCGGGGCTGCGGGTGAGACGAATATGCCGACCACCCAGCGTGGCTTCGAGCGTGACCTTCGGCGGTGTCTCCGGATCAGCGTGATCGGAATGCAGCCGCTTGCTGTCGCCCCTCGCACCGGGCACGCGCCCGTACAGCGCGAACGCGATAGCGTCGAGGACGGTGGTCTTCCCGGCCCCGGTGTGCCCGTGCAGCAGGAACAACCCGTCGGCGCCGAGCGCGTCGAAGTCGACGACGGTGCTGTCGGCGAACGGACCGAAGGCAACCATCTCGAGTCGATGCAGTCTCATGCCACACCACCGGCTACCGCGCCGGACACGGCATCGACATGCCGACGGTCAGCTCCACAGCGCGGAAGGCTCACGCGGACACGTCCATGGCATCCGCGCCCTCGATATCCCGTTCCGATTCGACACGCCCCGAATCAGTTTCACGCACTGCGGCGGCCAAGGCTCGCTCCACCCACACCATCTCCCCCTTGCTCGGTTCCCCGCGCACGTCGGTCAGGAAACTCGCCGCCACCTCGACATCGCGGCGGCCGTGCACCCGCTCGCGATAATGCAACTCCGGATTGCCCTCGGGGCGAGCCCATTCCACGTGCACCGCGTGCGGGAACCGCTCGCGCAGCTTACGCATGGGGTCGACCGGCCTGGTGCTGTCGGTGAGGGTGGCCGAGACGTAATGCTGTTCGGCATCGGCGAATTCGCCCTCGGTGAGCAGTTCGTCGAGCGTGCCGGTGAGCCTGCTGAGCCCGCGCACCAGCGGTAGATCGTGGCGGTACGCCGCGGTCAGACCGTCGGCGTCGAGGTCGATGATCCAGACCGCCTTGCGGTGAGAATTCTCGGCGAACGAGTACGGCAGCGGAGAACCGCTGTAGCGCACCGAATCCGAGAGGGTCTGCGGCGAATGCAGGTGGCCGAGCGCCACATAGTCGATCCCGTCGAACGCCGACATCGACACCGTCTCGACCCCGCCCACCGAGATCGACCGCTCCGAACCCGTCGCCTCCCCACCGACGACGAACGCGTGCGCGAGCACCACCGTGCGCGCGCCAGGCCTGCCGGCGAGATCGGCGCGAATTCGCCCCATCGCCGCATCCAGGATCTCCGCGTGCGACCGCGCCTGCGGCACACCCAGTTCGGCGCGGGTGATCTCCGGCTCCAGATACGGAATGCCGTAGAAGGCCACCTCGCCGTGCGCGTCGGCGATCAGTACCGGCCGGTCGGCGTCGGACACCCGGGTACACAGATACAGCCCGCCCGCAGCCGCGAAGCTGGCGCCGGCACCGAGCCGGGCGGGGGAATCGTGATTGCCCGAGGTCGCCACGATCAGCGCGCCCGCGGCCCTGATCGCCTCGAAGCCGCGATTGCAGACCGCGATGGCATCGGCATTCGGAATGGACCGGTCGTAGACGTCACCCGGCACCACGACCACGTCGACGGACTCGGCCGCGACCAGTTCCGCGATCGATGCCAGCACCCGCGCCTGGTCAGCCAGCAGGTCGACGCCATGGAAGGTGCGCCCGATGTGCCAGTCGGAGGTGTGCAGGATCCGCATGCCGCGAAACTTAGGCCACACCCCCGACAGAATTCAATTGACGCACTACACGCGTGTAATTCACCGGCGTGGCGTCCGGCGCGTCACCACGCGGGGTTGCTCGGCGATTGCGAGTTTGTCGGTGGGCTCGGGCACTATCGCCGCTATGACCGCCTCGATGCTCGTCGCGCTCGTCTTGGTATTCGCCGCCGGGTTCGGTCTCGGCTGGTTGGGGCACTCCGCCCGCGGTGGGCAACGCGCCGTCGCGGCGGAGGCCAGGCTCGCCGCCGCCGGGGACAACCAACGGTTGCTGCAGCAATCGCTGCACGTGGCGAACGAGGACGCGGCGCGCAGGCATTCGGCCGCGATCGGGGCGATGGTCGATCCGCTGCGCGCTGCGGTCGGCGCGCTGGAACAGCAGATCCGCCAGGTCGAGCATCACCGGATCGACGCGTACTCGGGATTACGGGAGCAGGTCGCGGGGATGCAGCGCACCTCGCATCGGCTCTCCGATCAGACCGGTCAGCTGGTCGCGGCGCTGCGCGCGCCGCAGGTCCGCGGTCGCTGGGGCGAGATCCAGCTGGAGCGGGTCGTCGAGCTGGCGGGCATGACCAGGCACTGTGATTTCGACACCCAGGTCCACCGCGCGGGCGGCGACGATCGCGCCGGGGTGCGGCCCGACCTGGTGGTGCGGCTGGCGGGCGGCAGGCACATCGTCGTCGACGCGAAGGTGCCGTTCACGGCCTATCTCGACGCCGCGACCACCGACGACCCCACCGCGCGCGACCAGCTGCTGGCCCGCCACGCCAAGCACCTGCGCGCCCACGTCGACCAGCTGGCCGACAAGGCGTACTGGGCGGCCTTCGATCCGGCGCCCGAGTTCGTCGTCCTGTTCGTGCCCGGCGACCCGTTCCTCGACGCCGCCCTCACCACCGACGCCGGACTCCTGGAGTACGCGTTCGGCCGGAACGTGATCCTGGCAACCCCCACTACGCTGATCGCGCTGTTGCGCACGGTCGCGTTCAGCTGGCGGCAGGAAGCGCTGTCGCGCGATATGGCAACGGTGCAGCAATTGGGTAAGGAGCTCTACACGCGGGTCGGCAAAGTGGCCGAGCATCTGGACAATCTCGGCGTGAATCTCGGTAAGGCAGTAGCGGCTTTCAACGCGACCGTCGGTTCCGTGGAGTCACGGGTGATGGTCACGGCACGCCGGATGCACGATCTCGGGATCGCCGATCAGGAGCTCCCGGCAATCCGGCTGACCGAGACCAGACCGCGGGTCGTGGCCTTCGCCGACGCCGAGGATCGCCGCTGAGATCCCCGTGCCGCAGCGCCTGAGGGCGCATTGTGCGGTTAGTGTCATAGGGTGGCTGCTTCTCAACGTGCGCGACCCCGGGTGCCCGCGCCGCAACGTTCGATCATGCCCTCGGTGCCCGGCATCCCCGCCTGGGCCGCGATTCTGCTTGCCGCGGGCATGACGATGTTCGGGTTCCTGATCGACGGGCTCGGGGGCGAGACCTACCCGACCGGCACGTTCTCGGCGCTGTATGTGCTCGGCTGTGTGCTCGCCGTCTGCGCCGTGCGGTTCCGCGGCCTGTTCTCCACCATGGTGATGCCGCCGCTGCTGCTGTTCGTCGCGGTGCCGCTGGCCTGTCAGATGCTGGGTGGGCGCGCCACCACCTCCATCAAAGACGTGCTGATGAACCTGATCATCCCGCTGGTGGAGCGTTTCCCGACGATGATGCTGGCGACCGTGCTGGTGCTGGCGATCGGCGGCGCCCGGATCGCGATCGCCAAGCGCGCCCCCGCCACCGCGCGGCCCGCCACCGAACGCAGGACCGAACGCAAAACCGAAGCCAAGCCGGTCAAGCGACGCAGGCCGGAAACCCTCGACGAGGCGAGCCGCGGCAGGCGCACCCGCCGCGCCACCGCCGTCCTGGACGACCCGGTCACCGAAGTCGACATGGCCAGCCCGGCCCGCCGCGCCCCGCGCGCGACCGAGCCCAAGCGCGCCCCCGCCGCCGCCAGGACACCGCGATCAGGCCGTGGCGCGGCACCGCGTGAGGCCGAGCCGGCGCGCACGCCGCGCCGCAGGGCCGACCCGCAGCCGCACCCACAGCCGGCCGTGCGCTACCGCGACCGCGCCGACACCGGCCGCACCGAACGGCGCCGACCCGACAACGTGTGAGAAACGAAGAATCCCCGCCGCGATCACGCGACGGGGATTCCTTCTTTATGAGCCTGTAGTCAGTCCTGCGGCGCGGCATCGCGACGCGCGGCGCGCAGCTCACGCGGCAGCGAGAACACCAGGGTCTCGTTGGCCGTCGTCACCGGCTGCACCTCGCCGAAGCCGTGCTCGGCGAGCAGGTCGAGCACGCCGGTCACCAGGATCTCCGGCACCGACGCGCCCGAGGTGATGCCGATCGTCCGCACGCCGTCGAGCCACGCGAGGTCGACTTCACGGGCGTAGTCGACCAGGTACGCGGCCCGTGCGCCCGCACCGAGGGCGACCTCGACCAGCCGCACCGAGTTGGAGGAGTTGCGCGAGCCGACCACGATCACCAGATCGCATTCGGGCGCCATCGCCTTGACCGCGGTCTGGCGGTTGGAGGTGGCGTAGCAGATGTCGTCGCTGGGCGGATCCTGCAGCGTGGGGAACCGTTCGCGCAGGCGCTGGACCGTCTCCATGGTCTCGTCGACCGACAGCGTGGTCTGCGACAGCCAGATCACCTTCGACGGATCGCGCACGAAGACCTTGTCCACCGAGTCGGGGCCGTCGACCAGCTGCACGTGCTCGGGCGCCTCACCGGCGGTGCCCTCGACCTCCTCGTGGCCTTCGTGGCCGATCAGCAGGATGTCGTAGTCGTCGCGGGCGAAGCGCTTGGCTTCCTGGTGCACCTTGGTGACCAGCGGGCAGGTCGCGTCGATGGTGCGCAGGTTCCGCTCGGCGGCGGTCTCGTGCACGATCGGCGCGACACCGTGGGCGGAGAACACGACCAGCGCGCCCTCCGGCACCTCGTCGGTCTCGTCGACGAAGATGACGCCGCGCTCACGTAGCGTCTCCACCACGTGCCGGTTGTGCACGATCTCCTTGCGGACGTAGATCGGGGCGCCGTGCTTCTCCAGCGCCTTCTCCACGGTCTCGACGGCGCGGTCGACGCCCGCACAGTAGCCGCGCGGCTCAGCCAGCAGCACGCGCTTGCCACCGGCAGCGGACGCGCCCGCGGAGCGCGTGATACCGACGTTCAAGGGAATTGCCGAGGTCATGATCCACAGCTTACGTGCGTCGCGCGGGCGGGATCAGGGCGGATCCAGGGGCGAAAGTCACATCTGGGCAGCCTGGACCTTTGCATCACAGGCGGTTTGCGGCAGGCTGGGACCATGTTCCGTCCTCCGTTCGTGGCCCGGGTCGCCGCCGGCGCCGCCGTGTACGCCATAGAAGAGACCCGGCGGTTACCCGTCGCCGCGGTCAATTTCCCGATCACCGCGATCAGTCGCGTGCTGCAGACGACCATGCATGTGCAGCAGTTCGTCACCAGCCTCGCGCTCAAGGGTGACCTCGTGTTCGAACGTCTAGGTTCGACTCCGCAGGAGCAGCCGGAGTGGGCCACCTTCGACGAGGACATCGCGCCGGCGCCCGCGGTCGCCACCAACGGCCACGCCAGCCGCTTCGATCTGTACACCGAGGAGCACCCGGCTGAGCAGACCAACGGCAAGGCCGTGCCCGCGTCGCTGCTGCTGCTCGAGAACGAGGCAGTCGAGTCCGCCGAGGAGCCCGCCGCCGAGCCGGAGTCCGAGGAGGTGCAGGCCCCCGAGGTCGCCATCCGCTACGACTACCCGGCGATGACGCTGGCCCAGCTGCGCGCCCGGCTGCGCATGCTGACCGTCGAGGAGCTGGCCCAGCTGCTGGCCTTCGAGCAGCAGACCCGCGCCCGCGCCCCCTTCGTCACCATGCTGACCAACCGCATCGCGACGGTGCAGGCGCAGTAAGGATCCCCCTTCGTTGCGGCCGCAATCCGCGCCACCGGCGCTGGTTG
>NZ_JBHXMY010000291.1:0-3348 GCF_042720195.1 Nocardia sp. NPDC058497
GCTCACGGCCCCCCCGCGCGCCACTCCGGGCGGGTTCTTGCGTGGGGCGCGTGTGTGTGCCCCGCCCGCCGCCCACACCTGCAGTGTACCCGGCGCCGGGGGCGGGCGTCTCCGCCGGCCGGCGAAGGCGATTGCCAGGGCCGGCAGCACCACGGTCGCGACCGTCGCGCGATGGGAACGGTATGCCGGAGGCCGTCAGCGAGGCCAATCCGCCGCAACCCCAGACGATCGCGATCAGCGACAAACCCTTGACTCGCGTAGTGATCTGCGCCACAATTTGAACTGTGTTAGGCGAAACTACTCGCGATAGGCAAGCCGAACGCCGTGAGGCAACGCGGCGAGAGATTCTGCAGGTCGCGTGGGAACTCGCCAGGGAGAACGGCCTGGCGCAGATCACCCTGCGCGATGTCGCCGCCAGGGTCGGCATGCGCGCGCCCTCGCTGTACACACATTTCGCGGCCAAGCACGCGATCTACGACGCGATGTTCGAGCAGGCGTGGGCGGAGTACGAGGAGCACGCGGCGCGGATTGCCGCCACCCTGCCCACCGCGCCGCGCGCCCGGCTGCTGGCGCTGGCCTACGGCTTCTTCGACTTCGCGGTGGCGGATCTGGCCCGCTACCAGCTGATGAATCAGCGCACGGTGCCCGGATTCGAGCCGTCGCCCGCGGCGTTCGCGCCATCGAAGCGGGTGGTGCGCGACGCCGTCACCATGTTCGCCGAGGCAGGTGTCACCGATCGGGGTGACATCGAGATCTGGTTCAGCCTGATCGGCGGCCTCATCGACCAGCAACTCGCCAACGATCCGGCCGGCGACAGCAGGCGCAGGCTGATCGAACGCGCGATGACCATGTGGGCCGACAGCGTCGGCCTGCCCCCGGAACCGAGGGACCCCCATGACCACGACGACTCCGGCGCCGACCGAGCCGCGCCGTAGCGCTATCCCGCGTCCCGAGTCGATGACTCTGGCCGCGACCGAATACGAACGCGTCGGCAATGCCGTCGCCGCACTCGACCCGGCCGACTGGAACCGGCCGACCGATTGCCCGGACTGGACTGTGCACCAGATGATCTCGCACGTCGCCGGGATGGCGGCGATGACGGCGTCGATCACCGAGATGATCCGGCAGCAGCGGGCCGCCGACCGGGGGACCGGCGGCGAGGAGCGGCGCATCGATGCGCTGACCGCTTATCAAGTCGCCCGCTATGGCGTCCACCCGCCGGACGAGTTGCGCGCCCTGATCGCTCGCCTCGGCCCCCGCGCCACGGCCGCACGGCGCAGGGTGCCCGCGTTGCTGCGCAAGCTGACGATGCCGGGCAGCGAGCGGGTGAACGGTGTCGACGAGCGGTGGACGGTCGGATTCCTGACCGAGGTGATCCTCACCCGCGACCCGTGGATGCACCGGATCGATCTGAGCCGGGCGACCGGGCGACCGCTGGAACTCACCGCCGACCACGACGGGCGCATCGTCGACGATGTGGTCCGGGAGTGGGCACAGCGCCACGGCAAGCCGTACCGCCTGACGCTGCACGGTCCGGCGGGCGGCACGTGGACGAGCGGTGACGCGGACGCGATCGAGCTCGACGCGATCGAGTTCTGCCGCATCCTGTCCGGGCGTGCGAGCGGTACCGGATTGCTGAGCACCGAAGTGCCGTTCTGACCGGCATTCACCCGGGCGGCGGCAGTTCCAGACTCTCCCGCTAGTCGCCGCCCGGATAGCCGGTATCGACCGGCCCACGTCGGCGCAATTCGGGCAGCAGGCCGTTGAGGTCACGGTGTCTTCCAGCGTCGGCAGCGAGGTGAACACGAGTGCGATGGGCACTCGACCATGGTGGCGTTCAACACAATTCGAGCCGAATACGCGGGTGGCGAGCGGGCCAGAGGACGGCTCGCCGGAACAGGGTCTTGCGCATCGCCGCGGCCTCGGTCATCTTGTAAGTAAGTGGTTACTTTCATGGAGGTGACGTGGCGCCCACAACGCGCGACCGGATCATGACCGAGGCCTTGCGCCTGTTCGGGGAACGTGGCTTCGCCAAGACCTCGGTCGCTCAGATCGAGCAGGCGGCGGGGTTGTCGGGTGGGTCGGGGGCGCTGTATCGGCACTTCAAGTCCAAGGACGAACTGCTGGTACAGGCCGTGGCGAGCCGGCTCGAGGATCGGGGCGCGTGGGACCAGTTTCTGTCGCCGGAGTTCTCCCTCGCTGCCGCGCTGGACTTGTTCACCGCCGGGGGATCCACCGTCGACATGATCATCGCGCTGTGCCGGATCGGCCTGGACCGCCTCGACCACGATCGTGACGTGACCCGGATTCTGTTGCGGGACAACTCAATCCCCGCAGGCCTGCTCGAAGTGTTCCGGCAGCAGGAGTACGCGGTGGTGCTGCCGGCGGTCACCCGTGGACTGTCCGAACTCGCCGGTGACCGGGTCCGCGATCAGGACTGGGACGCCACCGCCGCCGTACTCGTCGGCGCGCTCGCCCACTTCTGGATCATGGGCGACATCTTCGACGGCGGTCATCCGGCGAATGTCGACGAAGACCGCTACCTGCGAGCCACCGCAGAAATGATCGCCGCCCGGCTCGACTGGGCGGGAACCGAGGGAGAGGACCGAGGATGAACACACCCATCACCGTGGTCGGGGGCGGACTGGCAGGACTCACTGCCGCGATCGCCGTTGCGGAAACCGGCGTGCCGGTGCGGCTGCACGAGGCACACCAGACGCTGGGCGGGCGCGGGCGGGCAACCCCGCCACCGCATGTCGCTCACGAGGGCGCGCACGTCTTCTACGCCGACGGACCGCATTACACGTGGCTGAAGAAGCGTGGCTTCGTCGCGGGGCTCGGCTGGCCGGGCAGCACCGACGCGATGAAGCTCGGCTTCCGCGCCGACGACCGGATCCGGCACGTGCCGCCGCTCGGGATGCTGCGCGCCCAGTCCCGCAAGTGGTTGCAGGCACCGGTCGACGTCGACTTCCACAGCTGGGCCGCGGACCGCTGGGGCGAGCGCACCGCCACGCAACTGGCCAACGCCATCAGCGTGGTCACCTACGACGCGAATACCGGCAGGCTCTCGGCCGCCTTCGTCTGGGACCTCTTCCAGCGTGTGTTCGGCGCGAACATCCCCGGCGTGCGGTGGGTGCGCGGTGGCTGGCAGCAGGTGATCGACCGGATGGTCGCGCGGGCAACAGAACTGGGGGTCGTCATCGAGACCGGATCGCGGGTGGACGCGCTACCGGACAACGGTCCGGTCATCGTCGCCACCGATCTCGACTCCGCCCGTCGCCTCCTCGGCGACGGCACGCGGCAAGGCCGCGGGGGGGTCTCCGCGCGGGGCGCGCGCGGGGGGTGGGT
>NZ_JBHXMY010000291.1:3358-7328 GCF_042720195.1 Nocardia sp. NPDC058497
CCCTGTCCCTCAGTCGCCCACGACACTCTGCACGGCATCGGCGGTTTCACCGCGCTGCTCGACCTCGGCGTGACGAAGTACCGCCGCGACCGTGTCCTCGTCTTCGATCTGGACGAGGGCGGCTTCCACGAGTGCTACTCGGCGCAGGACGACGCGATCGCCCCGGCGGGTGAATCCCTGTACCAGCTCCAGATGCCGGTGCGCGACAACGAATCCCGCGACGAAGCACACCGGCGCCTCGAGCGTTTCGCCGATGCCGCCGTCCCGGACCGGCGATCCCGCACCACCTTCCAGCGCTCCTCGACCGCGAAGGGCCGCACAGGCGCCTTGGATCTGCCGGGCACGACCTGGCGCGACCGGCCCGCTATCGATCGCGGCGACGGGGTGTATCTGGCCGGCGACATGGTCGCGGCGCCGGGGATGCGCGGCGAGATCTCCATCAACAGCGCCCTCACCGCCGTCGCGTCAGCGGTCGCCGCGGCACGCAAGTCCGGCGTCCGGCCGAGCGCCGAACCCGCCTAGACGACCTTCGCCCGATCCGATCGACGCCGACTCCGCGCGGCGCCGATCCGATCGGGCCCGGCCATGTCCTCCCGGCGCAGAAATTCGGTTGCGCCGCCGGGCACCCCATTCCTAGGGTGAAACGCATGTCGTGCCACGTGTTCATTCGCATCCGCCACGCCCGGGCTCTGGCCCGCTAGCGGACGCGGATATTTCATCGGCGTCCACCGGCGCGCCCAGGGCCCATCGAGATTCAGACGACTCGATGACCCGAAGGGGCAACTGCCGTGGCGCAGGATTTTGCACACCGAAACTACTCACACACGCAGCGCAAGGTCACCGGGCGCAGCGGCGGCCGGACCACGCGTGACCTGGCGAGAAGAACGCTCTCGCAGAACTTCCTGGTGGACCGGACTGCCGTCGACCTGATGATGACGGTCGCCGATCCGGCGGGCACCGTGCTCGAACCGGGCGCGGGCGAGGGCGTGCTGACGCAGGCGCTGGCCGGTCGCGGCGCGCAGGTCACCGCCTATGAGATCGATACTCTGCTGGCGGCCAAGCTCTCGGCGCACACCCGCGCCGAACGCGGAATCCGCGTGGTGCGTGGCGATTTCACCAAGGCCAAGGCGCCGCGCACACCATTCGCCGTGGTCGGGAATATCCCGTTCTCCGTCACCGCAGAGATCGTCGACTGGTGCCTGGCCGCACCGGCACTCACTTCGGCGACCCTGCTCACACAGCGGGAATACGCGCGCAAACGCACCGGCGACTACGGCCGGTGGAGTCTGCTGACCGCGGCGAGCTGGCCGTGGTTCGACTGGAGCCTGCGCGGACAGGTGCACCGGACCAGCTTCCGGCCGGTCCCCGCCGTCGACTCCGCGATCCTGCGGATCGACCGGCGACCGGAACCGCTTGTCACACACCGTGATTCGTACACCGAACTGGTGCGCACCGGATTCTCGGGCATCGGCGGCACGGTGCGCGCGTCGCTGCACACTCGCTATCAGGGGGTGGACGCGGCCCTGGCCGAAGCGGGGATCGCCCGCGACACCGTGGTCGCATACGTCCACCCGGAGCAGTGGGTGTCGTTGCATTCGGCGCTCACCCGATAGCCGGATTTCGATGCCGCCCCGACATCACGGGGCGGCATCGAGCTCAGGCAACGGATCGACATCGATCGGAAACGCGACGAATCCGCACCATCAACGTCGAGGACGGGACAACCTTGCCAGTCATATAGGTGGACAGGCGAGAACCGGAAGTGCCGATAGCGGCGGCGAATTCAGCACTGGTCAAACCAGAGTCGGTGACCGCCTGCCGCACTTCGTCGGCGACCTCCTTGCGCTCCGCGGCCTCTGCGCGCTCCCGAGCCCGCTCGAGCAGGCCTTCCATCAACTCGGCCACGCCGTAAGGACGACTGTGCGACAGAACTTCTTCCAGCCTGCGTGCGATGCGCCCCCATGGGTCACGTCGCAATTCCTGACCGATCCGGCGCCAATCGTTGAGATCGCCCCGCTCCAACGCGGTCTGGACCGCCTCGGTCGGCCACTCCGCCACCGGCGCTTCCGGCGAAATATTCAGGTTACGAAACTGGAGCGTCATCCTCACCTCCGGCGAGCGAGATCGCCACTTCCCGGCATCGATCCCGGACCGTGCTCCAATCGTGCCACTTGCGATCGAGATTGCGATAGGCCGACAACTGCTGGGTTACCGACGAATCGGCAGGTCGCGGATCAGCCAGCTGACGCGCAACCTGCGAGGAAACTGGAACCCCGTCGATGCGCTGGTCGGCGTAGTACTCATCGATGTCCGCGAGCACGGCAGCCGCCTCGGACACCCCCATCGCGTCGGTGAGTGCCGCAACGTCGAGGAAGTCACGTGTTTGATTGCGCCGAACTATAAGGAAGGCTTTGATACGCAGCGTCTCCGCAACTGTCGGCACACACAACTCACGCCCTGACGGAAGCTCGACGATGGCCGTCTCCAGCGGCCGCGCGCGAATCAGCTGCCGAACACCTGCTTCGATATCGCCCAGCCGTCCGAGTATCAGCTTCCCCGGCCGCACTCGATTGGTTACCCACTCCCCCTCGGACTCGATGGCATCGAGGACCATGTCGAAACGATCCCGCAGGTCGCGCAGGACATGGTCGTGATCGTAGGAGTCGCGGTGGCCTGCGTAGAGTGCGGCCGCCGAGCCGCCGACCAGAACCGCGTCCGGCACCAGCACCTGCAATCGGGCTGCCGATTCCAACACGGCGCCCAGTTCGTCACTCACGTCACGCGGATCGCGCACCATTCACCAATTTTATCATATGTGATAACTATTGACCGCTAGATCCTGACCGTGCGCGGAGGGTTACCAGCGCGTCGGCTGCTGGTTCAATTGTCGGTCCGCGCGATCGACCCAAGCAGCAAAACGGGTGGTGAGGTCGTCGCGGGTGGCGGCGCGGACGCTGACATGCTGCCCGCGGGTTTCGGTATAGCGACCGTCGTTTGTGACATCGAACCAGCGAAGGACTCCGGCGTGGTCCGCCGGAGATTGACCGATGCCGACATATAGGCGGGCGATGCCGTAGCCATCGCCGCGGGTGCCGAGCATGCGCTGATACTTCTCGCGAGGCGAATCACGGGCCGCGTCATCGAAGTAGGCATCGTCACGCGGTTCGAGGTCTCGGGGATCGAACGTGGCTGGTGACTGTTTTCCCGGTCCGCAGGCAGGGATGGCGCTGTCGAGTTGGGCGGGCAGTCCGTCCGGTGCGAACAGCCGCAGCCTGAAATCGCCATATTCGTCCGACCGACCACCTTGGAACGCCAGCACAGCGCGGTGGTGGTCGCGGGCACCGATAATCCGGTACTCCTTGCTGTCATCGGCATCGGTGCTGGCGCGATGCCGGACCGTGCAGCCGAGGACTTCGATGCGGATCGGCGCAGTCGCCAGAGTGAACATCGCGAGGTCGATCTCCTCGCGATCGCTTGGCTGGACCTCGGCTCGAACGCGGCTGCGGAACTGGCTGAACTCGTCTTCGGTTCGGTAGCGACTGAGGTACTTCAGGGGGCGAGGGAATCGATCATTCGCATCGCTATACCAGTGGGCAGCAAAGGTTTCCGGATCGAATGTCCATGATGGCATCAGCTGCGGTCCCTCGGCACGAGATGGGCACCGATCACACCACCGGCAACAGTCGGCGGTTGGTCACCGATGAGTTCGTCCGTGTTGGCTTGGTTGATCAGGTAATCCGGGGTGGTTCGGGAGCCTTCTTCATCTTGTTGGCCACCACGCGCGCCGCCCATCGGCATACCGCCCATCGGCATCCCTCGACCCGTGCCCGCTCCAGAAGCTCCAGCTGATCCGGACGCTGCCGGCGCCACGACGCCAGGGACTCCGGGGACAGAGCGACCGGCGATGCCCGGCACGCCCGCACCGGGTGACCCGCCTGCGGGGCTACCGATGCCCGGTGCGCCTGAACCC